>NZ_MUYZ01000229.1:0-11656 GCF_003013775.1 Micromonospora sp. MH33 | reverse complement strand
CGAGCCGGAACCGGCGCAGGCCTGCCGCAGCGACCTGCCCGGCTGGGCGGGCGCCCACCGGCACGGCCCGGTCCGGCCGCGCAGCCGCGCGGTGCGCCGGGAGAGACCGCCGCGCCGCTGGTGCTGACCCCGCGGTTGCCGTCCGGCGACTAGCGTGGGCCGGGTGAAGGCGATCGCGATCGACGCGTACGGCGGGTGCGGACCGTCGGGGTGAACCCGGTCGACGGGAAGATCCGCGAGGGGCACCTGGCCGCCCTGATTCCGAGCCACTTCCCGCTGGTGCCCGGCTGGGACGCCGCCGGGGTGGTCGAGGCGGTCGGGCCGGCGGTGGCCGGGTTCGCCGTCGGTGACGAGGTGATCGGCTACGTCCGACGCGACGACGTGCAGCACGGCACGTACGCGGAGCTGGTTCCGGCCCCGGAGCGGTGCCTGGCGGACAAGCCGGTGCAGGCGTCCTGGGTCGAGGCGGGCGGGCTGCCGCTGGCCGGGCTCACCGCCTACCAGGCGTTGCAGTTGGCCCGCACCGGCGCGGGCGACACGGTGCTGGTGCACGGCGCGTCGGGCGGGGTGGGGCACCTGGCGGTGCAGCTGGCCCGGGCGCTCGGCGCCGGCCGGGTGATCGGTACGGCGAGCGAGGCCAACCACGACTTCGTCCGGTCGTTGGGCGCGGAGCCGGTCAGCTACGGCGACGGCCTGCTGGACCGGGTCCGCGCCGTCGCGCCCGACGGGGTGGACGTGGCGCTGGACCTGTTCGGTGGCGACGCGCTGGACGTCTCCGCCGAGCTGCTCGCCCGGCCGGCGCGGCTGGTCTCCACGGCCGACCCGGAGCACGTCACCCGGCTCGGGGGCAGCTACGTCTTCGTGAAGCCGTCCACGGCCGACCTGGGTGTGCTGGCCGGGCTGGTCGACGCCGGCCGGCTCGCCGTGCACGTGGCCCGGACGTTCCCGCTGGCCGAGGCGGCCGAGGCGCAGCGCCTGGTGGCGGCGGGACACGTCCGGGGCAAGGTGGTGCTGGAGGTCTGAGCCCGGGCTCAGCGGGTGCGGCGGCGCACCAGCAGCGCGATGCCGGCGAGCCCGGCGGTGATGACCACCACCACGCCGACGTTGAGCAGCAGCAGCCGCTGGAGTTCGCCGAGTGCCTCGTCGATGTTCTGCACCGGGTCGAGGGCTTCCTCCGGGATGACCCGTTCGCCGCCGCCGATGCCGCCGCTGATCGTGTCGAACTGCCGCTCCAGCGGCACCCCCGCGGCGCGCAGCGTCTCGGACATGTTGAGCCGGCCGAAGAACCAGCCGGCCCGGGTCTTGCTCAGGTCGGGCTGCTTGGCCGGCCGGTAGACCCGGGGGCCGCCCTTGGCGAGCGGGTAGAGGTCGTAGGTCTTCGTCGGCGAGCCCGCGTAGAGCACCACGACCGTGTACTTGGGACCGAGGTCCTTGGCCGCCGGGCCGCGCTGCTGGCCGCTGGCGCCCAGCCACGTGACCTGGTCGACGACCATGTTCACCTCGGCGGGCCGGGTGTCGGCGCGCAGTTGCAGCGGCTGGTCGAGCTGGTGGCCGGTGATGTCCACACCGGCCGGTGCGAGCTTGGGCTTGGGCGCCGCCTGCGCGGCCGTCGCGCCGGCGAGGGCCAGCGAGCACGCGGTCGCCACCACCACCCCGGCCACGGCTGCCAGCAGCCGCTTCACCTTCTGGACCATCGCCGCCTCCTCGCCCCGTTCGATGGGTGGCTTCCGCTGCAGATCGCGCTGGATCGGCCGACGGTGGTCGCCGGGCGCGGGCCGGCGTCCACCTTCAAAGACTCCGCAGAATGTCGCTGGGTTGCAGCTGCTGGGAGAGTATTTGGAACTATTTGCGATCTGCGACCGACCAACAGAGCGGCCGATGATCGGCGGCCGGATCGTACCCGGATGGAGGGGTTCATGGGGGGCAGGGTCGCCCGCGTGGCGCGTGGCTGGTTGGCGCTCGGGGTGGCGGCCGGGGCGTCGGTGCTGCTGCCGGCCGCGCCGGCGGCCGCGCACAACTCACTGACCGGCAGCGATCCGAAGAACGGGGCGCGGGTGGCTACCGCGCCGAAGCGGATCGAGCTCCGGTTCCTCGCGTCGCCGGCGCCCGCCACGACGAAGATCACAATCACCGGACCGGACAACGTGCCCGCCGCCGGCGGCGCGCCGACCTTCGCCGCCAACCGGGTGAGCGTGCCGTTCACCCCGGGGGCGGCCGGCCTCTACATCGTGGCGTACCGGATCGGCTCCGCCGACGGCCACCCGGTCAGCGGGGAGATCCGCTTCACCCTGACCACCGGCACGGCCGCCGCGCCGCCGTCGACCACCGCGGCTCCGACCGGCGCCGCGCCGCCGTCGGCCACCGCCGCCCCGACCACCGCGCCGACGAACTCCGCGGCGAGCCCGACGCCCGCCGCCGACGGGGTGGACGACGACGGGGGTACGGGATGGCTGTGGGCGATCGGCGCCGCCGTGGCGCTGGTCGCGCTGGGCGCGGGCCTGCTGCTGCGCCGCCGGTCCGCCCGCGGCTGACCCCGCGTACGCGAACAGGGGCCCGCCGGACGACCGGCGGGCCCCTCGCGTTTGTGGCTACACCAGACGCACCCGGGCGGCCCGCAGCCGGGTCAGCGTGCGGTCGCGGCCGAGCACCTCCAGCGACTCGAACAGCGGCAGGCCGACGGTCCGGCCGGTGACCGCGACCCGGACCGGCGCCTGCGCCTTGCCCAGCTTCAGGCCGCGCTCCGCGCCGACCGCCTCCAGCGTGGACTTCAGCGACTCGGCGTCCCAGGGCTCCAGCGCCTCGAACGCGGCGATCGCCGCGTCCAGCAGGTCGGCCGCGCCCTCCTTCATCGCCTTCGCCCAGGCCGCCTCGTCGATCAGCGGATCGGCCAGGAAGAGGAAGTCGACGTTCGGCACGATCTCGCTGAGCACCGCGATCCGGGTCTGCGCGAGCGGCGCCACCGCGGCGAACGCGGCGGGGTCGAACTCCGCCGGCTGCCAGGGCGGCGGGGCGATCGTGCCGGTGCCGGTCAGCCAGGGCTGGCAGGCGGCGATGAACTCCTCGACCGGCAGCGCCCGGATGTAGTCGCCGTTGAAGGCGCGCAGCTTCTTCTCGTCGAAGAACGCCGGGGAGGGGTTCACCTCCTCCAGCCGGAACTCCTCCTCGATCACCGACCAGGGCACGATCTCCCGGTCGCCGGAGGGGGCCCAGCCGAGCAGCATCAGGTAGTTGCGCATCGCCTCGGCGAGGTAGCCCTCGTCCCGGTACGCCTCCAGGGCGACCTTGTCCCGCCGCTTGGACAGCTTCTGCCGCTTCTCGTTGACCACGACCGGCACGTGCGCCCAGACCGGCGGCTTGACCCCGAGCGCGTCCCAGAGCAGCTGCTGCTTCGGCGTGTTGGGCAGGTGCTCCTCGGCCCGGATCACGTGGGTGATCCCCATGGTCATGTCGTCGACCACGTTGGCGAGCAGGAACACCGGCGAGCCGTCGCCGCGGGCGATGACGAAGTCCTCGATCAGCTTGTTCTCGAAGGTCGGCTCGCCGCGGATCAGGTCGACCACCACGGTCTCGCCCTCGTCCGGGGTGCGGAAGCGCAGCGCCCGGCCCTCGCCCGGCGGCAGGCCGCGGTCCCGGCAGAAGCCGTCGTAGCCCTGGTACTGCGAGCCGGTCCGCGCCTGCACGTCCTCCCGGGTGCAGTCGCAGTAGTACGCCCGGCCGCCCTCGTGCAGCCGCTGCGCGGCGGCCCGGTGCTCACCCGCGTACGAGGACTGGAAGTGCGGGCCCTCGTAGCTGCCCCGCGCGATGCCGATCCAGTCGAGCGCGGAGAGGATGCCCTCGGTCCACTCGGGCTTGTTGCGGGCCGCGTCGGTGTCCTCGATGCGGAGCACGAACACCCCGCCCTGCTGCTTGGCGTAGATCCAGTTCTGCAGGGCCGAGCGGGCACCGCCGACGTGGAACATTCCGGTCGGGGAGGGGGCGAAGCGTACACGTACCGTCACGTCCCCCAGCCTACGGCGGCCCGCGACCGCTTTCCGGCAGGGGGCCGGTTCAGGGCACCGCCCTGATCTTCAGGACGAGGACGCTGCCGACCAGGGTGACCGCCGCGGTGACCGCGTACAGGCTGGGGTAGCCGCCCAGGTGGACCACGATCGGGGCGGAGAGCGCCGGGCCGAGCACCTGCGGCGCCGAGTTGGCGATGTTGATCACGCCGAGGTCCTTGGCCCGGTCGGTGGCGGTCGGCAGCACCTGGGTGATCAGCGCGGCGTCCACGGCCAGGTAGACCCCGTAGCCGGCGCCGAGCAGCAGCGCGGCGACGATCGCCATCGGCCAGGTCGGGGCCACCGCGAGCAGCACCGCCGCCACTGCCATGATCAGCCCGGAGACGATCACGAAGACCTTGCGCCGGCCCGAGCGGTCGGAGAGCCGCCCGGCCACCACGGCGGTGAGCATCATGCCGAGCGTGTAGAGCAGGATCAGCACCAGCAGGGCGCCCTCGGGATCGGCCACCCGCACCCCGTCGGTGAGGAAGTAGAGCAGGTAGAGCGTGCCCAGCGCGTTGCCGGTCTGCACCAGGAAGCGGGTGAACCAGGCCCAGGCGAAGTCGGGGTGCCGGCGTGGGCTGATCCACATCGAGGCGAGCAGCGCGCGTGGCCGCAGCGCCGACCGGTGCTCCCGGGGCAGCGGGTCGTCCTGGGTGAGCAGCGCGAACGGCAGGGAAAGCAGCAGCACCGCGAGCGCGATGGCGGCGTACCCGGCGGCGTTGCCGGTGACCACGGCGGTGACCAGCACCGCGCCGACCACCAGGCCGAGCGCCTGCGGGATGCCCACCCAGCCGGAGACGCCGCCGCGTTGCGCCACCGGCACCCGGTCGGGGATGGCGGCGGTGAGGCTGGCCAGCATGGCGTTGAAGCAGACCTGGGCGGCGACCCAGGCGACCGCCACCCCGGCGATGCTGTCCTGCCGGGCCAGCACCACCAGGGCGAACGCGCCGATCACCGCGCCCGTGGCCGTCCAGACGTGCCGGCGGCCGAGGTGCCGGTTCGCCAGGCGCAGCGACGTCCGGTCGGACAGCGCGCCCGCCAGGGGGTTCGCCAGCACCGCGGCGAGCGCGCCGAGGCCGGTGACCACCGCCAGCATGGCCTCCTTGTCGGTCGGCGCGATCCGTTCCACCTGCTGCGGCAGCAGCACCTGGATCGGGGTGAAGAACGCCATCCAGACGCCCAGGTTGGCCGCGAAGATCAGCGCGATCCAGCTGCGCCGTACCGGCACGGTCGGCTCGGCGAGCGCCGCCGGCAGCGAGGCCGGCGTGGGGTTGACGGTGGTCATCGCCGGACCAGGTCCCGGAACCAGGCGTACGACGACTTCGGGGTGCGCCGCTGGGTGGCGTAGTCGACGTGTACGAGGCCGAACCGCTTGGTGAAGCCCTCGGCCCACTCCCAGTTGTCCAGCAGCGACCAGACGAAGTACCCGGTCACCGGCACCCCGGCGGCCATCGCCTCGCCCACCGCCCGCAGGTGCCCGTCCAGGTACGCGATCCGGTCCGGGTCGGGCACCCGGCCGTCGGCGTCCGGCACGTCGTCGTACGCGCAGCCGCTCTCGGTGATCTGGATGGGCGGCAGGGCGTCGCCGTACCGGTGGTGGAGCTGGAGCAGCAGCTCGCGCAGCCCGTCCGGGGCCACCGGCCAGTCGAAGGCGGTACGCGGGTAGCCGTCCAGCGGCACGATCTCGAACGGCAGCGGCGAGTCCTCCTCGGCGGGCGCCCGGATGCCGGTCGGGTTGTAGTAGTTCACCCCGAGCACGTCGATGGGGGCGGCGATCACGTCGAGGTCGCCGGCGCGGACCACGGCCGGGTCGAAGCCCGGCTCCTCCGGGTAGCCGCGGCCGAGCAGCGGGTCGGTGAACAGCCGGTTGTGCAGCGCGTCGTACGCCGCCCCGGCGGCCCGGTCGGCGTCGGTCTCCCCGGCCAGCCGCACCGGGGAGTAGTTGTTGGCGATGGCCACCGGTGCGGTGCCGCGGGCGCGCAGCGCGGAGACCGCGAGGCCGTGCCCGAGAAGCTGGTGGTGGGCCACCGGGAAGGCGTCGAAGAGCAGCATCCGGCCGGGGGCGTGCACGCCCGTCCCGTACCCGAGGCTCATGTGGATGAACGGCTCGTTGAGGGTGATCCAGAGCTTCACCCGGTCGCCGAGGCGGGCGGCGACCAGGTCGGCGTACTCGGCGAAGCGGTCGGCGGTGTCCCGGTTCAGCCAGCCGCCGGCGTCCTCCAGGGACTGCGGCAGGTCCCAGTGGAAGAGGGTGGCGACCGGGTCCACGCCGGCGGCGAGCAGGGCGTCCACCAGCCGGTCGTAGAAGTCCAGCCCGGCCGGGTTGGCCGGGCCCGCGCCGGTGGGCTGCACCCGCGGCCAGGCGATGGAGAACCGGTACGCGGACACCCCGAGACCGGCCAGCAGCCCGACGTCCTCGGCGTACCGGTGGTAGTGGTCGCACGTCTCGTCGCCGGTGCTGCCGTCGACGATCCGGCCGGGGGAGTGGGCGAAGGTGTCCCAGATGGACGGCCCGCGGCCGTCGGCGCTGACCGCCCCCTCGATCTGGTACGCGGAGGTGGACACCCCCCACCGGAAACCGGCGGGGAACTCGGGCATCGGCGCGCTCGTCATTCGCCCTCCCAGAAACGCGAAGCGTGCTCGCGACTCTAGGGCTCGTGGGGCCGCCGCGCCATAGCCCCGCAGGTCAGGCAGGGCAAGGGTTTTCGGCGTGTCTTTTCCGAATCCGTCCGCTTAAGTCCGATTTACACATAGAGTGCCGAATATCGCGGATGTGTTTTAAGTGGGGGAAAGATAGACATGATCCTCGTGGAACGCAGTGCGCACGTGGTGGCGCCGGTGGAAGCGGTCTGGGACGTCGTGCAGCGGGCCGAGCAGTTGCCGGCCTGGCTGGCGGGGGTCCGCGCGGCCGAGGTCCTCTCCGGGGAGGGCTTCGGGCGGCGACAACTGGTCCAGGCCGGGCGCGGCGCGGCACACGAGGCCGAGGTCATCGCCTACCAGGAGCCGACCCTGATCGGTTGGCGCGAACGGGCCAGGGGCGCCGGGGCCCGGGCCGAGGCGCGCACCGAGATCTACGTACAGCTGACCCCGGACGAGGAGGAGGGCGGCACGGTCGTGCGGCTCATCGTCGTACGGTGGCCCGCCGGGCCGGTCAAGGCCGCCCTGCTGCGGCTCGGCCTGCGCCGGGTCGGCGCCGATCTGGAGGACTCGCTGGCCCGGCTGACCGACCTGGCCGCCGTCGGCTGACCGAGCCTGTCCCGGCGTCGCCCGCGATGGTGATGGCCCGGCGTCCCCGCCAGGGACGCCGGGCCATCGTCGCCTCCGCCGCCGGGCCACCGCATGACGAAGGGCCCGGCGCGGATGCGCCGGGCCCTTCGTCATGCGGGACAGGTCAGCTGTCGCCGCCGGTCTCCCCGACCGGAGCGGCGGTGACGTCGTCCAGCGCGTACTTCTTGGCGGCCTCGGCCGGCACGTGGGCCGGCACCGCGCCGCGCAGGGCGAGCTGGCGCAGCGTCGCGACGGCCACCGACTCGGCGTCCACGTGGAAGTGGCGGCGCAGTGCGTGCCGGGTGTCCGACATGCCGAAGCCGTCGGTGCCGAGCGAGGTGTAGTCGCCCGGTACCCAGCGGGCGATCAGGTCCGGCACCGCGCGCATCCAGTCGCTGACCGCGACCTTCGGCCCGTCGGCGTCGGCCAGCTTCCGCTGGATGTACGGCACCCGCTGCTCGCCGCCCGGGTTGAGCAGGTTGTGCTCCTCGCACTCCACCGCGTCCCGGCGCAGCTCGGTCCAGGAGGTCACCGACCAGACGTCGGCGGCCACCCCCCAGTCCTCGGCGAGCAGCTTCTGCGCCTTGAGCGCCCACTGCATGCCCGTGCCGGAGGCCAGGACGTTGGCCTTCGGCGCGTCCCCGTCGACCTGCGGCGCCGGCGAGTAGCGGTAGATGCCCTTGACGATGCCCTCGACGTCCACACCCTCCGGCTCGGCCGGCTGGAAGATCGGCTCGTTGTAGACGGTGAGGTAGTAGAAGATGTTCTCCTGCGCCTCGCCGTACATCCGGTGCAGGCCGTTCTCCATGATGTGCGAGATCTCGAACGCGAACGCCGGGTCGTAGGCGGCCACCGCCGGGTTGGTGGCGGCGAGCAGCAGCGAGTGGCCGTCCTCGTGCTGCAGGCCCTCACCGTTGAGCGTGGTCCGGCCGGCGGTGGCCCCGAGCAGGAAGCCCCGCGTCATCTGGTCGGCCGCGGCCCAGAGCCCGTCGCCGGTCCGCTGGAACCCGAACATCGAGTAGAAGATGTAGAGCGGGATCATCGGCTCGTCGTGCGTGGCGTACGACGTGCCGGCCGCGGTGAACGAGGCGACCGAGCCGGCCTCGTTGATCCCCTCGTGCAGGATCTGGCCGGTGGTGGCCTCCTTGTAGGACAGGAACAGCTCCCGGTCCACCGAGGTGTACCGCTGGCCGTGCGGCGAGTAGATCTTCGCCGTCGGGAAGAGCGAGTCCATGCCGAAGGTGCGGGCCTCGTCCGGGATGATCGGCACCCAGCGCTTGCCGAACTCCTTGTCCTTCATCAGGTCCTTGAGCAGGCGGACGAAGGCCATGGTGGTGGCCACCTTCTGCTTGCCCGAGCCGCGCTTGACGTCGGCGAACCGCTCCGGGCCCGGGATCTGCAGCGTCTTGCCGGTGGTCCGACGAGTCGGCAGGTAGCCGCCGAGCTGCTTGCGCCGCTCGTGCAGGTACTCGATCTCGTCGGACTTCTCGCCCGGGTGGAAGTACGGCGGGAGGTACGGGTTGTCCTCCAGCTGCTTGTCCGGGATGTCCAGGTAGAGCCGGTCGCGGAAGAGCTTGAGGTCCTCCAGCGTGAGCTTCTTCATCTGGTGGGTGGCGTTGCGGGCCTCGAAGTGCGAGCCCAGCGTCCAGCCCTTGATGGTCTTGGCCAGGATCACCGTCGGCTGGCCGGTGTGCTCCATCGCCGCCTTGTAGGCCGCGTAGAGCTTCCGGTAGTCGTGGCCACCCCGCTTGAGGTTCCAGATCTCGTCGTCGTTGAGGTGCTCGACCATCTTGCGGGTCCGCGGGTCGCGGCCGAAGAAGTGCTCCCGGACGTACGCCCCGGACTCCGCCTTGTAGGTCTGGTAGTCACCGTCGGGCGTGGTGTTCATGAGGTTGACCAGCGCGCCGTCGGTGTCCGCGGCGAGCAGCGGGTCCCACTCCCGGCCCCAGACGACCTTGATGACGTTCCAGCCGGCGCCCCGGAAGAACGCCTCCAGCTCCTGCATGACCTTGCCGTTGCCCCGCACCGGGCCGTCCAGCCGCTGCAGGTTGCAGTTGATCACGAAGGTGAGGTTGTCCAGCTCCTCGCGGGCGGCCACGCCGATCGCGCCGAGCGACTCGACCTCGTCCATCTCGCCGTCGCCGAGGAAGGCCCAGACGTGCTGCTGGGAGGTGTCCTTGATGCCGCGGTGCTGCAGGTAGCGGTTGAACCGCGCCTGGTAGATCGCGTTCATCGGGCCGAGGCCCATCGACACGGTCGGGAACTCCCAGAAGTCCGGCATCAGCCGCGGGTGCGGGTACGACGGCAGCGCGCCACCCGGGTGCGACAGCTCCTGCCGGAAGCCGTCGAGCTGGTCGGTGCTGAGCCGCCCCTCCAGGAAGGCCCGCGCGTACATGCCGGGGGAGGCGTGGCCCTGGTAGAAGATGTGGTCGCCGCCGCCCGGGTGGTCCTTGCCCCGGAAGAAGTGGTTGAAGCCCACCTCGTAGAGGGACGCGGAGCTGGCGAAGGTGGAGATGTGGCCGCCCACGCCGATCTCCGGCCGCTGCGCCCGGTGCACCAGCATGGCGGCGTTCCACCGGATGTAGGCCCGGAGCCGCCGCTCGACGTGCTCGTCACCCGGGAACCACGGTTCGCGCTCCGGCGGGATGGTGTTGATGTAGTCGGTGGTGGTCAGGGACGGCACCCCGACCTGGCGCTCGCGGGCCCGCTCCAGCAGGCTCAGCATGACATAGCGGGCGCGTTTGGTTCCGCGCTCGTCGATGACACCGTCAAGCGACTCGACCCATTCGCTGGTCTCTTCAGGGTCGATGTCCGGAAGCTGGCTCGGCAGACCAGCGGTGATCACCGGGCGCTTGCGTTCCGTAGCCACAGGCGTTCCCTCGGTTCTGTGTGGGATAGGTCTCTAGCGCCATCCTGCCCCCTGGTGGCGCTCGTCGTCACGCCTCCCTCCCCCAGACGCGACGCTGAACACAGGTACTCGCCAGTAACTTTGCGCGACGACCGGCTGTGCTGGGCCGGCGAATTCGCCGCCCCGGTCTACCCTGCCGGCATGCGGCGGGGTTCGGTGGTGCTGGGCGGGGCGATGGCGGCGGCCGGCGTGGTGGTCGTGGGCATTTCCGTGGCGGTTCTGGTCCGCGAGATCGCGCGCTCGCCGGACTGGGGTCCGAACCCGCTGCTGGGAGTCGCCGCCGGCGCGCTGCTGGTGCTCCTCGGGGTCGGGCTGGCCCGGGACCAGCGCCGGTTTCCCGCTGGCTACCGGGCGGACGACGGTCCCGCCGTCCTGTTCCCCTACACGCCGCCACAGCCCGAGACCGGTGACGGGCACATGCCGTCCTACGACTGTGGGAGCGGTGGCGACGCCGGGGGCGGTGGTGGCGACTGTGGTGGCGGCGGGGGCGGTTCCTGAGCGGTTGCGGCAGAATGCGCCGTATGCGCAGTGAGGTGATCACCGTCCAGACCGGGTCGCGGCCGACCGTCCGGGACATCACCAGCGAGGCCGAGCGGTTCGTCGCCGGCCAGGGGGACGGCCTGCTGCACATCTTCGTGCCGCACGCCACCGCCGGGCTGGCGATCATCGAGACCGGCTCCGGCTCGGACGACGACCTGCTGCGGGCGCTCGACGACCTGCTCCCCGCCGACGACCGCTGGCGGCACCGGCACGGCTCGCCCGGACACGGCCGGGATCACGTGCTGCCCGCCTTCGTTCCCCCGTACGCCACCCTGCCGGTGCTCGGCGGGCGGCTCCAGCTCGGCACCTGGCAGTCGATCTGCCTGGTCGACACCAACGGCGACAACCCCGGCCGGCAGGTCCGCTTCTCCTTCCTGCCCGGCTGAGCGCCTCACAGTGCGGGGTGGCCGCCCGGTCCGGGGCGACCACCCCGCCAGGTGACCGGCAGGCGACCGTGGACGGCACTTCTTGCCGAACAGCGGCCGGCGGCGGAAACTCCCCGCGCCGGCTCAGCCCAGCAGCCGGCGCAGCCGGCCCGGCGGGTGGCCCAGGCGGCTCTTCCTCGGGTACGAGGCACGGCGCGCCCGCCGCGACGCGGCGCCGCTGCTGGACGTCACGGTGCTGCGCCACCCCGGGGTGCCGGCCGGGCTGCTCGCCTGCTGCGTCGTGATGGGCTGCTACGCGGGCTTCCTGTTCGTGCTCACCCTGCGGCTCCAGGACGGGCTGGGCTTCACCGCGCTGGCGGCGGGACTGGCCTTCCTCCCGTACGCGTCGGGTTTCGCCCTGTGCGGCCTGGCGGTGGCGCGGCTGCCGGAGCGGGCCCGGGCGGTGCTGCCGGTCGCCGGCCCGCCGGTGCTGGCGGCAATCGTGGTGGCGCTGGCCGGGCTGGCCGCGGCGGGCT
>NZ_MUYZ01000228.1:0-11659 GCF_003013775.1 Micromonospora sp. MH33 | reverse complement strand
GTGGCCGCGAACCGGGCCAGCAGGTCACCGCCGCCGGTCGCGGCCAGGCCGCGCGCCGCGGGCAGCGGCCGGCCGGCGGCGTCCGGGTCGTCGATGACGATCCGGTCGTACGCCGAGTCGTCGCTCAGCGCGGCGAACGTGGTGAGCGACCTGTCGGGCAGCGCCGTGCCGTCGGGCAGCGCCACCGTGCGGCCGGCCGCCAGGCGGACGAACCCGGGGGTGGTGAGCTGCTCCTCGGGCGAGAGGCCGCGGAACTGTCCGGGGGCGAAGTCGTCCTCGACCGGATCGCCGAGCGCGCCGGCCAGCTTGTCGTCGCCGGCGCCCACGCTCACACCGGTCAGGGTGAACCGGTTCGGGCCGCTGATCCGCGAGGTGCCCATCCGGGACAGGTCGGTGTCCAGCGGCAGCACGTTCTCCCGGACCGAGAGCAGGGCGCCCGGTTGCAGCAGCACGGGGCCGCTCCAGCCGGCCAGGTCGCGCAGGGTGACCGGCTCGCCGGCGGTGATGGCCGGCCGGACCTCCCAGGCATCCGGGGCGGACAGCGCCGCGCGCAGCGCCTCCCCGGCGTCGACGGACGTGGGCTCGTCGGCCGCGGCGGTGTCCCCGTCGGTCCAGCTGAACTTCGCCGACACCTCCCAGAACAGGAACTTGATGCGTGCCTCGCCCCACGCCTTCCACGGGCCGGGACCGCTGATCGCGACCAGCAGGTTGACGGCCAGCAGTTCCTTGTCCTTGAACTTCAGCGACACCGTCGCGCCGATCTCGGCGCTGAACCAGAACGGCTTGAACTGGAACATCACGTCCAGCCAGGCGCGGCCGTCGATGACGAACCCGCCGCCCTCGAAGTGCAGCTTCAGCTCCGCGCCGAACTGGGCGGTGTTGCTGGTCACCGCGAGGTACGCGGTCAGGTTCAACCCCTTGCCGGACTTCTGCAGGGCGATGCCGAACCGCTTGACCGGCGGGAAGCCCGGCGGCGGGTTGTAACGCGGGTGGAAGCCGCCGATGGAGACGGCGAAGGTGCTGCCGGCGCCCCACCGGGCCCGCAGCGCCATCTCCCCGGAGACCGGCCGGCCGAACAGCTTCGAGTCGATCAGCGCGGCGTCGACGCTGATCTCCCGCTTGGCGAAGTCCACGATGCCGGCCGAGTCGAGCCGGAACTTCCCGGCGTCCTTGAAGTCGATGACCAGCTTGCCGAGCAGCAGGATGCGCACCGGGTCGGGGAACTCGACCAGCACCGCGAGGTCGGCGACGACCTGGCCGGCGAGGAAGTTGAGCCGGACCATCGCGCCGAGCACGGTGCCGGTGGTGTCGACCGGGAAGATCCGGCTCAGCGTGGCGATGACCGCGGGCGCGTTGCCGACCGGGTCCGCCGGGAAGAGCAGGGCGTCCAGGGTGCCGGCGCGGGCGGCGTTGCGCACCTCCTCCGGGTTGGTCCGCCGGTTCCAGCCGACGACCAGGCCGAGCCCGGTGATGGAGATGCCCCAGAACAGCATGAGCCCGGGGAACCACTCGTACGTGCCGGCCAGCAGCAGCGAGAAGGTGTGCGCGCCGTCGGCCTCGGTGAGCCGACTGCCGTCCGGGTTGCGGGTGTTCAGGATCGCGGTGGCCTGGAGCCGGAAACCCTTCATGGGGGCCAGCGGCGTGGTGGAGGTCATGCCGAGCTGGAGCACCCCGGCGTACATGCCGCGGGCCTCGTCGACGAAGAGGTAGCCGCCGCCCGAGACGATGCCGTTGTCCATCCGCAGCCCGACACCGTCCGGCCCCTTGAACCGGGGGCGCAGGTCGGCCGCGCCGAGGTTGCCGGCGGTGGCTCCGTCGCCGGACTCGGCCGGCAGCGCGGGCGGGAACGTCAGGTCGGCCGCGACGCCGATGTTCTGCACCACGGCGTGCAGCGGGCCCAACGTGGCCCGGACCGTGGTGGTCAGGGTGAGGCTCAGCGCCCGGGTGGCGGTGGACGCCTCCAGCGCGATCCGCAGGCCCTCGATGCCCAGGCCGTGCCAGGACAGGTGCACCGGGTACTCGGCGGCGAGCGCGGCCGCCCCGGACAGGTGCAGCCCGCCCCGCATCGACCAGGCCAGCCCGAGGTCCAGGCCGACCCGCAGCCCGTCGGCGGGGAGCAGCTTGGCCAGCAGGCCGTCGCCGTCGCCGGCCCGGACGACCAGCTCCGCCCGGCCGGCGCGGATGCTCAGCTCGACGTCGTCGCGGCCGGCACCGAGGCTGGCCCGGCCGCCGATGACCAGCTGCTCGATGGCGAGGTGGGTGCCGCCGGGGGAGCCGAGGATCCAGCCGGGCTGCCCGGCCGGGGCGATCCGGGCGACCTCGGCCGCCCATTTCAGCACCGCGGCGTCGCCGCTGAACGTCACGCCCGCGCTGTTGATCGCCAGCGCCGGTCCGGCGCCGCTCAGCTCGGTGGCGACCGTCCACTTCCCGATGGCCCCCTCCAGGCGCGCCTCGCCGGTCGGGGCGAGGATCACCGTGAACCGGCCGTCCCAACTGGCCAGGCCGAGGGTGACCCCGATGCCGAAGGTGGGGCTCCAGGGCGCCAGCCCGGCGCCGGGCGGCGGGGTGCCGTCGGGGGTGCGCAGGCCGCTGAACCGCAGCCGCAGCAGGCTGTCCGCCAGGCGCCGGCCGGCCTCGCCCTGGTCGGGCCCGAGGTCGGGGCGGACGCCCTGGTCGGCGTCGAGGCCGAGGGCCCGCAGTGCCCGGGCCAGCCGGGGCAGCAGCCGGGCGGACAGCTCGGCCACCCCCTCGGGGGTGTCCAGGCCCTGCGGCGCGTACCGCTGGGTGAAGTAGGCGCCGGGGTCGCGGACCAGGTCGACCACCCGGTCCAGGTGCAGCTCGTCGCGCCGCTTCGGTAGCCGGACCGGCGAGTCGCCCGGCGGCATCGGGGCGCTGGGCGGGTTGGCGGCCGCCGGGTCGACCAGGCCGAGCAGGTCGAGCACCGGCACCACCCAGGGCGCGCGGCGCAGCAGGTAGGTCAGCACCAGCAGGTCGACCAGGTCGTCGGCCAGTTCCTCGGCCAGCCCCGGCACGTCCGGTAGGCCGTTCTTCACCGTGGGCAGGTCGCCGATCTTGCCGACCACGCCGCCGACCGCCTCGCCCAGCCTGGTCAGCCCGTCGATGGTGTCGAGCTTGGCGTCGTTGCGGACCACCGAGATCGCCTCGAGGGCGTCCCCCACGGTGGCCGCCCACTCCTCGAAGCGGGCGGCGTCGAAGCCGCTGACCGCCTCCAGGTCCCAGCCGAGCGCCCGCATCAGCCGGGCCCGCCGCCAGGGGTCCCAGGCGGCCAGCACCGGCTCGGCGAACAGCCGGATCTCGTCCCAGAGCAGGGCGAGGACGTTCTTCGCCTCGGTCATCGCAGCTCCCGTCCTTGCGTACCGCGGGTCATGCCGTCACCCGCGGCAGGTCGCTCAGGTCCAACCGCAGCGAGCCGCGGGCGGCCGAGAGGGTCCGCTCGCCCGCGGGCAGCGCCGTGACGGGCAGCGTGTAGCGGTGCCCGGCCGGCCAGGTCGGCCAGCCGACCAGCGTGCCGAGCGCGGCGGCCACCGGCGCGTCGGCGCTCACCACCTGCCGGACGGCGGTGATCAGCGCGGTCTCGTGCGCGTCGGTCCACCCGGTCGGCGGGCCGCTGAAGTCCGGGCCGAGCGCCTTCGCCCGGGTCAGCACGGTGTGCAGCTCGCTGGCGGCCCGGGGCCGGGTGCGGAACTCCGGCTTCTCGCCCACCGAGGCGGGCGGGCCGACCGCGACCAGCTGGTGCGCCCGGTACTGCTGCCAGCAGGCGAGCAGGGCGACCGACCGTTCGGAGGTGAACACGTCGCCGATCCGGGCCCGGCGGGGCTGGCCGTCGGCGCCGGTCACCCCGGGCACGGTGGGGGTGGCCGCCGGGTCCGGCGAGTCCCAGTCGGTGACGAGCAGGTCGTGCAGCCGCTGCCGGGCGGGCGTCCACAGTCCCCGGCGCACCCCGTCGTGGCCGCGCAGGGCCAGCGCGTAGCGGTGCATCCAGTGCCAGGAGCGCAGCCCGAGCAGCTCCAGGGTGGTGCCCACCGACTCGCGGGCCGCGCCGGTCGAGTCGGTCTCCGCCGGCCGGGCCCGCAGCACGCGCAGCTCCGGGTGGAGCAGTCCACCGCCGTCCTTGCCCCAGCCGGGCACCGCGTTGATCCCGCCGAGGCCGCCGAGGGCGTCGTACGCGTCCCGGTCGGTGGCCCGCAGGAACGCCAGGTACGCCCACATCTCGCCCGGCTCGGCGCCGATGTCCAGCGCCGGGGGCAGCGTGGTGGGCGCGGTCCGCGGCCCGTCCGCCCGCCAGCCGAACGGGCCGAACCGGAGCACCGCCGGGTCGTCGGCCGCGACGGCGTCGAACCAGCCGCCGGCCGCGTCGGGCACCCGGTTCTCGGCGACCGCGCGGAGCACCTTGAAGCTGGAGAGCTGCCGGGCGGCGCGGGCGCCGGGGTCGCCGCCGGCCGCCACGGCCGCGGCCAGCGTGCTCAGGGTGGGGCCGGTGTCGTGGTCCTGCGGCCGGGGCAGCAGCGCCTCCGGCAGCAGCTCCGACTCCGGGTCGAGCACCGGCCCGCTCCACTCGGCGTCGGTGGCGTGTCCCCGGTACGCGCCGAGCCGGATCAGCTCCGGGTGCCCGGGCGGGGGACCGCCGGCGCCGGCCGGCCGGCCGGTCACCACCCGCGAGTAGAGCCGCTGGTCGGTGGCGGTCACCTCGTCGAAGAGCCAGACGTTCGGCTGCGCCAGCCGCTGCGGGGTGTCCCCGGCGACCTGCCAGGACTCCACCACCACGGGGCAGCGCCAGCGCTTGTCCAGCCAGTGCTTGATCGCGACCTGGGTGGCCAGGTCGGCAACCCCGCTGACCGGACCGAGGTAGCGCTCGGCCTCCGGCACGTCGACCGGTTGCAGCCGGTCCGACCACCGGGGCGCGGTGGCGCCGGCCGGCTCGACGGCCGCCCGCTCCCGCCGGGCGTACGCCTGGAACTCCCGCACCGCCCAGTAGGTGATCAGGCCGTACGTGCCGTCGACCGCCCCGGGGGTGCGGAAGCCCAGCGTGGCCAGGTCCTGCTGGAGCCGGCTCACCCAGCGCTCGGTGACCAGCTTCGCCGGCCGCTCCACCCCGTCGTAGCGGGCGAGCGCGGCGCCGGCGGCGTCCTGGTCGCCGGCGCGCAGCACGAACCCGCCGTACGGGGCCGGGGTGGTCAGCGAGCAGCCGAACGACAGGTCCACCGTGTACGTGGTGAGCGCGGCGGCCCGGTTCTCGCCGGGCAGGTGCCACCAGAGCCGCTGGGTGGCGGTCTTGCACTCGCCGGCCGGCCAGCTGAAGGTGATCTCGCCGAGGTTGTTGCGTCCGACGATCTCCTTGCCGTTGCCCCAGGAACCCTTGTAGTGATCCAGGTTGCGGGCCGCCGCCAGGTACTGGGCGAGCGCCTGGTCGCGGGGCAGCCCGGCCGGGTCCACCACCGCTTCGGGGATGCCGTCGCGGCGGACCTCCGGGTCGGCCTCGTCGTGCCGGAGGAACTGCACGGCGACGTTCCACTCGGGCTGCCGGTTGAGGACCTTGAGGGCGTCGTAGTCGCTGACCGACGGCCGGCCGGAGACCCACCAGCCGGTGGTGTCGTCGGCGCCGACGGTCACCCGCACGCCGGCCTGCATCCGCTGGCCCTCCTTGTCGGGCAGCTCGTTGGCCCAGCCGACCAGGTCGATGCGGCCGGTCACGTCGAGCAGCGGCACGTAGCCGACGTCGTGCAGCGCCCGGGTCGCCATGTCCTCGTTGCGGAACGCGCTGGACACGAAGCCGGCGAGCACGCCCTCGGTGCGGTTGAGCCCCTCGTACGGCTTCGCCCGGTCCGGCCCGCAGGCGTAGGGGAGCGTCGCCGAGTAGCGGATCCGCTCGGCCGAGCCGAAGTGGATGTCCCCGCCCAGCAGCACCAGCCGCCGGCGGCGTACCCCGTCCGGGCCGGGCGGCGCGGCGGCGAACAGCCGGGCCAGCACCTTGTGGACGGCGGCGTCGCTGGCCACCCAGGCGTCCTCGGCGTCGGCGGTCCACCGCCCCGCGGTCGCCATGGCCAGGGGCTGGGCGAACTGTTCCAGGATCGGCACGCCGAACAGCGCCACCGGCTGGGCGACCACGGTGACGGCGTCGTCGCCGAGCACCCCGCCGCCGGTGAGCATCTCGTCGAGCGGGTTGTCGTCCAGCAGCAGCCCGCCGGGGTGGCCGGGGCCGCCCGGGTACTGCCGCCAGGTCCGGGTGTCCAACGCGATCAGCTGGTACCGCGGCCAGGTCACCGTGTAGTGGTAGGTCAGCGCGCCGGCCGGGCGGGCCAGCTTCCCCTCCGGGGTGACCCCGGTGGGCAACCCCAACCGGGTGCGCAGGGCCAGGTCGTCGGCGTCGTTCGGCGCGGCCGACCAGCCCCGCAGCGCGGTGAGCGCGGCCCGGCCGGCCTCACCGGCGGCGCCGCTCTCGGCGAACCGGTCCGGCGTGTTGCCCCAGGCCTGGAAGACCACGAAGGCGGCCATCGCGTTGCGCACGATCCGCCGGCCGAGCGCGGAGTCGACCACCGCGTCGGTCACCCAGGACCGGGTCATGTTCCAGTCGTCGGTGACCTCGTGGTCGTCGGCGACCATGTACGTCGTCACGTTGGCGAGCTGCCGGCGCACCGCGGCCAGGCCGGCCCGGAAGCCGGTGAGCGCGAGGGCCTGCCGCTGCCACCGCTCCCAGCGCTCGATGATCTCCTTCTGCTGGGCGCTCGGCGAGTACGCCCGGCCGGCGCGCATCAGGTCGTACACCGTCTCGCCGGGCCGGCGGCCCTGCGGGTCCTTGAGGATCCGGGTGTCCGCGGGCAGCACGTGCTCGAAGGTCGGCCAGCTCGCCGGCCAGAGCACGTCCGACCAGGCCAGCAGGTACATGCACAGGTACTCGCGCAGCGACATGAGGTGGCTGTCGGCGGCGCCCGAGGTGAACTTCGCGTCCCGGCCCACGGCGGTGGCCCGCTTGCCCGGCAGGTACGTCAGGTCGGTCGGCGGCGAGCTGGTGCCGACCGGCATCGCCTCCGGGGCCAGCCCCAGCCGCGCCGCCACCCCCTGGTAGGCGGGGACCGCCGGGTCGCTGCCGACGGCCGGCAGCGCGTCGTGGCCGTGGATGATCGCCAGCAGCGGGTCGGCCACGTCGTCGGCGTAGATCTGGTCGCCGCCGAGGACGAGCTGGTGCGGGCGGTGGGCCGGGTCTCCGCCGGCGGCCGCGATGATCGGGTCGAGGACGGGGAAGGCGTCCTGGCCCTCGCCGTGCGGCTTGCGGCACGAGCCGTGGAAGATCCGCAGCTGGTTCGGGTCGGTCGGCGGGGTGACGAAGGTGGGCACGGCCGGCACGGCGGCCGGCGCCTGCGGGTGGCCCTGGTAGGTGAGCGCCGTGCGGGCGGCCGCGGCGGTGGCGGCCACCACGTCGGGGTCGAACAGGCTGCCCGCGCTCGTCGCGCCGGCGAACGCCAGGTCGTAGCCGTACAGGGTGCCCGGCGCGAGGGTCACCCCGGTCACGGTCACGGCGGCCACGTGCAGCCGGTCGGCGAGCTTGACGGTGGCCCGGCTTCCGGTGCCGACGGTGGCGCCCCGGGTGTATCCGGGAGCGGCGCCGAGCCCGAAGACGGTCAGCGTCACCGTGCACTCGGCGCGCAGGGCGACGAAGACGGTGACGCTGGTCGGGTCGACGCGGCGCACGATCGGGCCGCAGAGCACGAGGGGCAGGCCGGTCGGAGCGGTCATGCGGTGTCCCTTCACCCACGGCCGGTGTTCGTTCCGACCTTGATTGAAGTCACCGCGTGACCGCTGGACCACTGGCGCAACAGCGCGAAGGTTCGGCCGTGCCGGATGACAACCATCGGGCCGACGACGGGTGGGCCCGCCCGACCGTCCAGGCTGAACGTCCACTCAGGTCGTTTCACTGACGGAGACCCGACGACCGCTTGTCCCGCGCGGCCGGGGCAGGCTAGGACCGCCGGCCGCCGGCGCATCCCTGACCGAACTCGACTATCCGCCGGCCTTTCGGGCAAAGTGTTCCGGGTGGGCGACCTACGGGACGGGATGGTTTGCGCGCCGGTGCGGGTGGCGGTGGTCGCGGAGCCGGGACTGCTGCGGACCGCCGTGGTCGCGGTCCTCGCTGCCACCCCGGACTTCGAGGTGGTCGGCGAGACGGAGCCGGCCGGGAGCGTGCCGGCGCTGCTCGCCGCCTGCCGTCCCGAGCTGCTGCTGGTCGACCTCGACGCGGTGGACGACCCCGCCGTGGTCACCGGACCGGATGCCGACGGGTGTGCCGTCGTCGTGCTGACCGCCCGCCGCACCGCCCGGGTGTTGCGCCGGGCCCTCGGCGCCCGGGTCCGCGGGGTCGTCGCCACCGACGTGCCGCCGGAGGAACTGGTCGAGCTGTTGCGGGCGGTCACCCGCGGACAGCGCATGATCGACCCCTTGACGGCGCTCGCCGCCCTCGACGCCGCGGTGAACCCGCTCAGCGAACGGGAGCGCGAGGTGGCCGCGGCGGCGGCGGAGGGGCTGCGGACCGGGGAGATCGCGAAGCTGCTCCACCTCGCGCCGGGCACCGTGCGCAACCACGTGTCCAGCCTGTTGCGCAAGACCGGCGCGCGGAACCGCTGGGAGGCGGTCGAGCGGGCCAGGGACGCGTGCTGGATCTGACGACACGCGCATCACAGGGGTGTTGCGCAACGGTCACCTTCGATTAAGTTCCCGACGGTGCGTCATCAGACGTGCACGTCAGGTCAGGATCGGGGGGTCATGTCCGGGAGTCGCCATGGTCCGCACGCTGCTCGCGCTCAAAGGTCGACTGGTCCGGGGGGCCCTCGCCCATCTGCTGGACGCCGAGGGTGACATCGACGTCGTCGGCGAGGCGGCCACGTTGCACGCCTTGCGTGAGGCGCTGCGGGACGACCGTCCGGACGTCGCCGTCGTCGACGCCGACCTCGTACCCCTGCACCAGCTCGCTCGGATCGCCGCCGGCCACCCCGACGGCGGCGGGCGGCTGCTGGTCCTGGTGGAACGGCGCCGCGCCGCCCGGGCCCGCCCGGTGCTCGCCGAGCACGGGCGGCGCGTCGGCTTCCTCAGCCGGGACGTGCCCCCGCAGCGGATCGCCGAGGGCGTGCGCCTGCTCGCCCGCGGTCAGGTGGTGCTCGACCCGGACCTGGTGGTGGCGGCGCTGGAGGGCGCCGACAGCCCGCTGACGTCCCGCGAGCGGGAGGTGCTCGACGTGGCCGCCGAGGGACATCCGGTCCGGGACATCGCCGAGAAGCTGTCGGTCTCGGCGGGGACGGTACGCAACCATCTCTCCCGGATCATGGCGAAGACCGGCGCGCGGACCCGGCTGGAAGCGGTGCGGATCGCCCGGGAGTCGGGCTGGATCTGACCGGGTCCGTCCCGGCCTCCCAGTAGCCCACCAACTCCCGGTACGCGGCCGACCGGGCCAGCAGCCCCGGGTGGCTGTCGAGCAGCGCGTGCCGGCCGTCGAGCATTAGCACCCGGCGGGCGCGCAGCGCCGAACTGACCCGGTGTGCGATCACCACGAGCGTGCCGGCCCGCTCGGCGAACGCGGTCTCCAGTCGCGCCTCGGTGGCCGGGTCGAGGTGGCAGGTGGCCTCGTCGAGGATCACCAGGGGCGCCGGCGAGAGCCAGGCGCGCAGCAGCGCAAGTTGCTGGCGCTCCCCGGCGGACAGGCCGGCCGGGCGCAGCGCGGCGTCCAGGCCGCCGAGCCGGTCCACCAGCTCGGACAGGCCCAGCCGGGCCGCCGCCCGGACGATCGCCGGGTCCGCCAGGTCGGGCCGCAGGTAGCGGAGGTTGTCCCGGACGCTGCCGGTGAAGACGTAGGCCTCCTGCGGGATCAGCACCCGCCGCCGCGCCAGCTCGGCGGCCGTCGCACCGGCCACCGGGGTCCCGCCCACCTCGACCGTGCCGGCCTGCGGACGCAGCACCCCGGCGATCACCGCGGCCAGGGTGGACTTGCCGATCCCGCTGGCACCCACCACCACCAGGTGGTCGCCGTCGGGCACGTCGAGGTCGAAGCCGTCGAGCACCGGGTCGGCGTGCGGCCCGTACCGGAACGTCACGCCGCGCAGGGACAGCGCCGGCGGGTCCGATCGCGCGGGCGGCGCCCCGCTGTCCGGCGCGGTCTCGCCGGCCACCGCGACGCCGGTACGCAGGAGCCGGTCCAGGGTGACGGTGAACCGCAGCCCCCCGGCGGCCACGCCCTGGACGAGGGTGTGCAGGGCGGGTTGCACCCCGCGGACGACGTAGACCAGGGCGCCCAGCACCGCGCCCGGCCCGAGGCCCTGCCGGACCAGCCACGGGGTGGCGAGCACGACCACCGGCACCGGCAGCCAGCCACCGACGGCCAGGCTCAGGCCACGGGTGACGGCCATGGCGGCCAGCCGCCGCTCCACCCGCGCCTGCGCGTCAACGTGCCGGCCCACCCAGCGGGTGACCTGCTCCCGCGCGCCGCTCACGGAGACGTCGCGGTGGCCGGCGATCGCGCTGACCGCGACCCGGGTGAGGCGCTCGTCGGCGAGCACGTACTCCCGCTGGCGGGCGATCATCGCGGGCACGGCGGCCGCGAACAGGCCGAGACCGGCCAGCACCGGCACGGTGACCAGCAGGGCGACGGGGGCGGCGAGGGAGAACAGCCCGACGATCGCGGCGCAGGCGGCGAAGAGGAAGCCGCGGACCACCGTCAGCAGGCCGGCCCAGGTGTCCCGGACGATCTCCACCTGGTGGGTCAGGCGGCCGACCGCGGCGTCGTCGATCCGGCCGCCCGTCGCGCCGGCCAGCGCACCGGCCACCACCCGGCGCAGCAGGTCGTCGCGGAACGGCTCGACCACGTCGCCGAGGCACGCGTACGCCCGGTTGGTGCCCACGGCGCCGACCAGCACGGCGGCCGCCAGCAGCCCCAGCCAGAGCAGCCCGACCGCCGGGCGCCCGGCCAGGAAGCCGGCGTCCACGGCCCGCGCGGTCAGCAGCCCGGTCAGCGCCGCCGGCAACGCCTCGGCCACCGACCACCCCGCCAGCCGCACGAGCGCGGCCCGCCGTGCCCGCAGCGCGGCCCGGGTCACCGCACCGACCGTGGTCACGAGCGGAACACCGCCCGGTAGCCGGGGTCGTCCCACAGCACGGCGTGCGGACCGACCGCGCGGATCCGTCCGGCCGCCACCCAGGCCACCAGATCGGCCCGGGCGGCCGTGCCGACCCGGTGGCTCACCACCACCCGGGTACGCCGGTCCGCCCGGTCGGTCAGCGCCCGGTTCACCCGGTACTCGGTCACCGTGTCCAGGCTGGACGTGGCGTCGTCGAGGATGAGCAGACGCTCGGCCCGCAGCGCGCGGGCGAGGCCGAGCCGCTGGCGTTCCCCGCCCGACATGGCGACCTCGGCCAGCGGCGTGCCGTACCGGTGGGGCAGCCGCTCGACGAAGTCGTGGATGGCCGCGGCCCGGGCCACCGGCGCCGGGTCGGCTCCGCACCCGACCGCGGCGCCCACCGTCTCGCCGACCAGCACGGGCCGTTCGAACCCGTAGCCGACCGCCGCGTGGAGCGCCGCCGCCGACAGGTCGGGCAGTGGCGTCCCGTCCAGCCGCACCTCCCCGGCGTCCGGGTCGCGCAGCCGGCCGGCGACGGCGGC
>NZ_MUYZ01000227.1:0-11715 GCF_003013775.1 Micromonospora sp. MH33 | reverse complement strand
TCCTCGCGGTGCCCGCGCTGGGCGCGGTCGCGGCCGCCGCCGTACCCGGTGACCGGGCCGGCCGGCTGGTGGGCACGGCCGCCGCCGCGCTGACCCTGCTCGCCACGCTGCCGCTGGCCGGCGGCGACCACGGCTGGTTCGGCTACGGTCCCCGGCCGGCCGTGCAGCCCTGGCACCGGCTCGACGCGTCCTGGGTGCCCGGCCTCGACCTGCGCTTCCACCTCGGGGTGGACGGCATCTCCTGGCCGCTGGTGGTGCTCACCGCCCTGCTCACGCTGCTCTGCTGCGGCTACACGCTCTGGCGGGTGCCCGCCGGGGGCGGCAGCGGGCGGGCCCTGGTGGCGCTGCTGCTGGTGGTCGAGGTCGGCATCCTGGGCACCTTCCTCGCCCTCGACCTGGTGCTGTTCTTCCTCTTCTTCGAGGTCGTCCTGCTGCCCATGTACGCGATCATCGCGGGCTGGGGCGGCGACGACCGGCGCCGGGCGGCCCGCAAGTTCGCCCTCTACACGCTCTTCGGCTCGGTGCTGCTGCTGGTCGGCGTCTACGTGGTGGTGGCCGCCGCGGGCACCGCCGACCTCATGACGCTGACCGGCGGCGCCGGGCTGTCCCGGGGCACCCAGCTGGCCGCGTTCACCCTGCTGGCGCTGGCCTTCGCGGTGAAGAGCCCGCTCTGGCCGCTGCACTCCTGGCTGCCTGACGCGCACACCCAGGCCCCCACCGTGGGCAGCGTGATCCTGGCCGGGGTGCTGCTCAAGATGGGCACGTACGGGCTGATCCGGGTGGCCGTCGGGGTGGCCCCGGAGGGCGCCCGCTGGGCCGCCCCGGTGCTCGGGGTGCTCGCCGTCGCGGCGATCCTGGTCGGCGGCCTGGTCTGCCTGGCCCAGGACGAGCTGAAGCGGCTGATCGCGTACTCCAGCGTGGGGCACATGGGCTTCGTGCTGCTCGGGGTCGCCACGCTCACCGCCACCGGCCTCCAGGCCGCGCTGATCGGCAACATCGCGCACGGCGTCATCACCGGGCTGCTCTTCTTCCTGGCCGGCGCGGTCAAGGACCGTACCGGCACCGGGTCGCTCGCCGAGCTGTCCGGGCTGCGGGAGACCGCGCCCCGGCTGGCCGGGCTGCTCGGCTTCGCGGCGGTCGCCTCGCTCGGGCTGCCCGGGCTGGCCGGCTTCTGGGGCGAGGCGTTCGCCGTGGTGGCCGCCGTCCGGCGGGGCGGCGGGCTGTGGACCACCCTGGCGGTGCTGGCCGCGCTGGGCGGGGCGCTGACCGCCGCGTACTTCCTCCGGTTGCTGCGCCGGGTCACCCACGGGCGGCCCAGCCCGGCGGTGGCCCCGCTCGCGCCGGGCCTGGCCGGGGCGGAGCTGGCCGCCTGGGCCCCACTGGTGCTGCTCGCCCTCGCCGTCGGCCTCGCGCCGGCGCTGGTCCTGTCGTACGCCTCCGGCCCGGTCGGCGCCCTGCTGGGAGTGGTCACCAAATGAGCGCGAGGAGTGCAGCGGAGCGGAGCCCCGCAGTCGCGAACGAAGGCGGGCACAGATGAGCCTGGTGCAGAGCGTGGACAACGTGGCGCTGCTGCCGGCCTACCTGGCCGCCGGCACGGCCGTGCTGGTGCTCCTGGTCGACCTGCTGGCGGCCCGGGCCGTCGCCACGGTGGCCGTGGCCGCCCTCGGCGCGACGGGCACCGCGCTCGGCGCGGCGCTGGTCGGCGCGGCCGGCGACCGCCGCACCTTCTGCGTCGGGGCGGACTGCTCCTGGCTGTGGACCGGGCGGGCCGCGCTGGTCGCGGTGGTCATCGCGCTGCTCACCCTCGGCGTGCTGGCGCTCTCCGGCCCGCTGCTGCGCGCTGGCCGGGTCCCGGTCGGGGAATACTGCTTCCTGCTGGCCTGCGCGATGGCCGGCGGCGTGGTGCTCGGCGCGGCCGGCGACCTGATCACCCTGGTCGTGGCGCTGGAGACGCTCACCCTGCCGCTCTACGTGCTGGTCGGGCTGCGCCGGGGCAGCCTGGCCGGTGCCGAGGCGGCGGTGACCTTCTTCGTGGTCAGCGTGGTGGCCACCACGGTCACCCTGCTCGGCGCGGCGCTGCTCTACGCGGTGACCGGCAGCGTGCACCTCGACCGGCTCGGTGCGGCCTTCGGCGCCGACGGGGAGCGCCTGCTCGACCTTCCGCTCAGCACGGTCGCCGTGGCGCTGGTGGTGGCCGGGCTGGCCTTCAAGGTCGCCGCGGTGCCGTTCCACGCCTGGGCGCCGGCCACCTACGACGGCGCGCCGCTGCCGGTGGCGGCATACCTGTCGACGGCCTCGAAGCTGGGTGGCGTGGTGGCCCTGCTCGCCGTGGTGCAGCGGGCGCTGCCGGCCACCGTGACCGGTCCGGTGCTGGCCCTGCTGGCGGTGCTCACCATGACCGTCGGCAACCTGGTGGCGCTGCGCCAGCAGCGGACGGTCCGGCTGCTCGCCTGGTCGTCGGTGGCCCAGGCCGGCTACATCCTCGCCCCGCTGGGCGCGCTCGCGCTGGCCGGCGGGCGCACCGCCGACGCCCGCGCCGGGGCGTACGCCGCGGCCGTCGCGTACACCGTCTTCTTCGTGCTGCTGGAGCTGGCGGCGTTCGCCGCGGTGGTGGCGCTGCGGCCGGCGGACGGTGACGGCGGCGCCCTGGCCGACCTGCGCGGCGCGGCGCGTCGGCATCCGTGGGTGGGTGGCGCGTTCGCGCTGGCCCTGATCGGGTTGGCCGGACTGCCGCCCGGCCTGGCCGGACTGTTCGCGAAGGTGACCGTGGTCCGCGCGCTGCTGGCCGGGCACGCCGGCTGGCTGGCCCTGGTGGTGGCGCTGAACGCGGTGCTCGGCCTCGCCTACTACCTGCGCCTGGCCGCCACCCTCTACGCGGCGCCCGGCGCGGTCGCGGTCCGCCCGGCCCGGATCGTGGTGGTCGCGCTCGGGATCGCCACCGCGCTGGCCGTGGTGCTCGGTTTCGCCCCGCAGCTGGTGCTCGACGTGGCGGCCCGCTGACCGGTTCGTGCCCCGCTGGGCAGCTGGCACAGCCCGCGCACAGGAATCCCCAGCCAACTTTCAGCCATGAGCAGGATGGTTGGCGGGTACCGGTGTTGTTGAACCGGTCAGCGGGCCCCACGCGCGCCCGCGCACCGAAGGAGCGATCGTGCATCACAACCGTCTCAAGACCGCAGCGCTGCTCGGCCTGTTGACCTCGCTGATCCTCGCGGTCGGCTACTGGTTCGGCGGTAGCGGCGGTCTCGTCATCGCCGCCGTCGTCTCGTTGCTGATGAACGGCGTGACCTACTTCTACTCCGACAAGCTCGCGCTGCGCTCGATGCGGGCGCAACCGGTCAGCGAGGCACAGTTCCCCGAGCTGTACCGGATGGTCCGGGAGCTCTCCACCCAGGCGCGCAAGCCGATGCCCCGGCTCTACGTGAGCCCGACGGCGCAGCCCAACGCCTTCGCCACCGGGCGTAACCCGGAGCACGCGGCGGTCTGCGTCACCCAGGGGATCGTCGAGATCCTCGACTACCGGGAGCTGCGGGGCGTGATCGGGCACGAGCTGTCCCACGTCTACAACCGGGACATCCTGATCTCCAGCGTGGCGGCCGGCCTGGCCGGCATCATCACCGCGCTCGCGAACATCGCCTGGTTCATCCCGCTGGGCTCCTCCGACGACGAGGACGGCCCGAACCCCGCGGTGCTGCTGCTCACCCTGATCCTCGGCCCGATCGCGGCCACCCTGATCCAGCTGGCGATCAGCCGGAGCCGGGAGTTCCAGGCCGACCAGTCCGGCGCCGAGCTGAGCCGGGACCCGCTGGCCCTGGCCAGCGCCCTCCGCAAGATCCACGCGGGTACGCAGGCCCGCCCGCTGGCGCCGCAGGGCCAGCTCACCAGCACCGCGCACCTGATGATCGACAACCCGTTCAAGCGGGGCGGCGGCATCGC
This sequence comes from Micromonospora sp. MH33, assembly GCF_003013775.1. Taxonomy (NCBI): domain Bacteria; kingdom Bacillati; phylum Actinomycetota; class Actinomycetes; order Micromonosporales; family Micromonosporaceae; genus Micromonospora; species Micromonospora sp. MH33. The sequence goes on along the minus strand of NZ_MUYZ01000227.1, from coordinate 7,782 downwards.
CGCGATGTTCGCCACCCACCCGCCGATGGAGCAGCGGGTGGCCCGGCTGGAGCAGCTGGCCCGCAGCTCCGGTCCGGTGCAGTTCCAGCGCTGACCCGCACCGACCACCTCCGCCCGCGTCCGTCCGGACGCGGGCGGAGTGGTGTGTCCGGGCACAAACCGTTTCCCCCGGATACACCACGGAGTTAGGGTCGAAACGTCTCCCACCCGTTACACCCCTGGAGGTCGACCGTGGCCGCACTGCGCCAGTACCTGGGCGTCTGGCGGATCCCCGGCGCCCCGATGCTGCTGATCCTCGGCGTCATCGGCCGGCTCGGGATCGGCATGACGCCGCTGGCGCTGCTGCTGGTCGTCGCGGAGGTCACCGACCGGTACGCGCTCGCCGCCGTCGCCGGCGGCATCTACGCGCTCTCCGGCGCCGCGCTCAGCCCGGTCGCCGGGCGCGTCGCCGACCGGGTCGGCCCCACCCCGGTGCTGCTGGCCACCGCCGTGGCCCACCCGCTCGCGCTCTTCGGGCTGCTCGGGGCGAGCCGGTCCGGCGCCGACAACCTCCCCCTGATCTACCTGGCCGCGGGTGTCGCCGGCGCCACCTACCCGCCGCTGACCGCCGCCATCCGGGGCGCCTGGAACGACCTCACCGCCCACGCCACCGGCCGGTCCCACCTGCGCAACACCGCGCTCGCCGCGGAGACCTCCCTCTTCGAGGTCGTCTTCGTGCTCGGCCCGCTGCTGGTGGCCGGCTTCGTCCTGGTCGCCGACGCCGCCGCCGCGCTGGTCGGCGCCGCCGTGGTCACCCTGGTCGGCACCACCGCCGTCGCGCTCGGCCGGGTCATGCGCGGCTGGCAGCCGCATTCCCGCGAGCACCACGCCAAGGGCCTCGGCCCGCTGCGACTCGGCGGCTTCCCGGCCCTGCTGCTCTGCGTCGCCAGCCTGGGCATCGCCTTCGGCGCCGCCGGCGTGATCGTCCCGGCCTTCGCCGGGAACGCCACCGCCGACGACCCGGAGAGCCTCGCCGGCGTACTGCTGGCCGTCTGGGGCGTCGGCAGCGCCTTCGGCGGCTTCTGGTTCGGGGTACGCCGGCCGGCCGCCAACATGAGCCGCCAGTTCGCCTGGCTGCTCGGCGCGGTCGCGGCCAGCTTCGCCGTCTTCGCGGTGATGCCCGGCCCGGCGGCGCTCGGCATCGCGCTGGTGCTCGGCGGGGCCACCATCGCGCCCGCGCTGACCCTGGAGAACACCCTCGTCGGCCGGATCACCCCGGCCGGCATGCTGAACGAGGCGTACACCTGGGTGGTCACCATGTCGGTGGCGGCGAGCGCCGCCGGGGGAGCGGTGGCCGGGCTGATCGTCGACCACGCCGGCGGCGTGCCCTGGGCGTTCCTCTTCGCCGGGGCGGCGGTCGCCGTCGGGGCCGCGGTCGCCGCGCCGCCCGCCGGCCCGATCGCCCGCGCCGAGGCCGCCGCGGTACGCGCCGAGCAGTCGCTCGTCGCCTGATCAGACTCCCGTGGGCGGGGTAAGCCCAGGTATGTTCCTCTTCTTCTCGAACCGGATCGGCTGTCTCGGCTCGATCCTGGTCAGCGCGGTGCTGACCGTGATCCTGCTGCTGATCTTCTCGCGCTGACCGGGGTCGGCGGGCCTCAGAGACCGAGCCCGCCGACCACCGTCAACTCCTGGCTGGTGAACTCGCCGGTGAGCATCGGCATGGCCCGGCCGATGGCCGCCCGGGTCTCGGGGAGTCGCAGGGAGGCATCGTGGTGCTCCTTGCTCCGCCACACCTCGGTGACCCAGATCGTGACGTCGTCCTGGTCAGATACGCCGACCACGTACAGCTCGCAGCCAGCCTCGCGGAGCCCCTCGACGCCGCTCAACAGGATGGCCACGACATCGTCCCGGCAGCCGGGCCTGGTCCTCATCGACCCGAGATAGCCGTAGGGCATCCGTCCGCTCCCCGCTCCCGGTGTGTCACGCCGCCGCCCGCGCTGATCCGGGCGGCGGCCCTGACCAGTGTCCTAGCGGTAGTTGGTGAACTGGAGGGCGAGGCCGAAGTCCTCGCCCTTGAGCAGCGCGATGACTGCCTGGAGGTCGTCCTTCTTCTTGCCGGTGACCCGGAGCTGGTCGCCCTGGATCTGCGCCTGCACGCCCTTCGGGCCCTCGTCGCGGACCTTCTTGCTGATCGCCTTGGCCTTGTCCGAGTCGATGCCCTGGATGACCTTGGCGTCGATCTTGAAGACCTTGCCCGACGCGCGGGCCTCGCCGGCGTCCAGCGACTTCAAGGAGATGTTCCGCTTGACCAGCTTCTCCTTGAAGACGTCCAGCGCGGCCCGGACCCGCTCCTCGGTCTCCGCCTGGAGGCTGATCGCCTCCTCGCCCGACCAGGAGATCTCGGCGCCGGTGCCGCGGAAGTCGAACCGCGTCGCGAGCTCCTTCTCCGCCTGGCGGAGGGCGTTGTCGACCTCCTGCCGGTCGACCTTGCTCACGATGTCGAACGACGGGTTCGCTGCCATGCTCATGCTCCTGCTGTCCGGCGGTCTGTCCTGATCCGTCCCCCACTGACCAGCGGTGAGACCCCCTGACGGTACCCGGTTGCGGCGGACCCGGGGGCAACCGCTATCCTTGCTTCCGCCGCCGCGTCGCGACGTGGTGGTGTGCCCTGGCGGGTTGCCCGAGCGGCCAATGGGAGCGGACTGTAAATCCGTCGCGAAAGCTACAGAGGTTCGAATCCTCTACCCGCCACCAGGTGCAAAAAGAGGCCCCTGACCAGCACGAATGCCGGTCAGGGGCCTCTTTCGCGAGTCCCGCTCAGTCCCGCTCCAACCCGCTCGATCCCACTGGCTGTGTCACATACGTGTCACCGAGATCATCGGGGATCGGGTCGTCATCAGGCCGCGCCGCCGGTCGCCGAGGCGGTGGATCCGTTGCTAGCCGGTGGCAAGCCCAGGGCCGCCTCTACCCGGCGGCGAGCGGCTTCCTCCTGGCCGTAGACACACTTCGCGTAGACCCGCATGAGGACGTGGACGCTGTGCCCGGCCCACTCGGCGACCTGGGTAGCCGGCACCCCGGCATTGAGCCAGAGCGACACGGCGGCGTGCCGCAGGTCGTAAGGACGCCGGGCCAGCGGTGAGCGCTGCTGAGCCGGGGTGAGCACCTTTGCCCGCGCGTCGCGCCACGCCTTCCCGTAGGTGTTGTTCGGGATGGGCTGACCAGCGGTGGGCACGTACCGTCCGCCGGGGCCGCGCCGAGTCACGAACAGCTTGCCGTTCGATCCCGGCGGGTACTCCCTGATGTGGTGATCGAGCAGCCGCACGAGCGGCGGCGCAACGGGTACGTCCCGGGTCGCTGCCTTTGCCCGGTGCTTGAGCCCTCGGTCCTCGGCGGTGTCGTCACCGTCGCCCCAGTCCCGACCCACGGCCACCGTCGAGCCGGTCAGGTGCAGCACACCCCACCCCCCGCGCTGGGCGGGCCGCTCGTACTCGTCTTCGCGCAGGTGAAGCACCTCTTCGGGCCGCAGCGCGGCGTAGTACATGCATCCGAAGAACGCTTCCAGCTCGGGCACAGCGCGGCCCACCTCGGCGAGCAACGCCCGCGCCTGATCGGGGTTGACTACCGCTCCCCGGTCGACCTCATCGGCCATCTTCGGCGCGGTCCAGCTCACCAGGGACATCGGGTGCGCGTCGAGTAGCCGCAGCTCCACGGCGTACTTGAGGGCGCCGGAAAAGACGGCCCGCTTGCGGGCGATCGTGCTTGGCGACGCTGGCGCGCCGTCCATCCGCAGGGCAAGCGTGTCGAGCGCCTTCCGCACCAAGGCGGCGTCGGCGAGCGCCGTCAGATCAACGGTGTTGGCCTTGAGCCAGCGCACGGTGGCGGCCAGGTGGGCGGGCGGCTCCCCAGCGTCGCGGCGAGCCTTATTGAACACCCATCCGTAGAGCGCGGCCCGCATTGCCTTGTCGCTGGGGACGCCGCGGTCGGTCGCCAGCAGCGCCGGGGTGACGGTGGCCAGCGTCTCGGCAATGCCCTTGCGGTGCTTCGCCGACGCGCGAGGCCACTTCATGTCGACGTAGGCCGCAGCGTGCTCGTACCACGAACGGGCGTTGAGAGCGCGCGCCATCGGCTCGGGCAGGCCACTGGCCTCATCGAACGCGACGCCTTCCCGCTGAGACACCACCAGCTTTGAGCGGAAGCTCTCGGCCAGGGCGCGAGTGGCGAATGTGTCCCGGAACGGGCGACCGGCAACCTTCCAGCGCACCCCATATGAGTAGCCCTTGGTGAGCTGGCGTTTCTGGATGCTGTAGACGCGTACGTCGTAGGTGCTCATGCTGCCTCTTCGTGGTCGTTGAGCCAGGTGTCTAGGTCGCGGCGGCGGACGTAGAGGCTGCCGTTGGGGTACTTGATGGTTCGGGGTGCGCGGCCGGTGGCCTTCCAGCGGAAGAAGGTGGAGCGGGGTACGCGGAGTTCGTCCAGGACTTCGGCGAGGGTGAGCAGGTTCCCGGTGGGGGTGCGGCGGGTGGTGGTCATGGGCGGGTGTCCTCCCTCGGGGTGGCGTGGAGGTAGATGCGCTGAAACATCGGGGATCGGCGGTCGGGGTAGGGGCGGCTGACCTGCTGGATGTGCAGCACTTGGGCGATGGCGGCGAGTGCTGCGGCTGTTTCAGCGGGTGTGCCGTGCAGCCTGATTCGCACGGTGAGCGCCTTTCGGTCGGTGCGGGTCGCGTGTGGAGGGTCGGGGTGGCGGTGCGGCAGAACGGCGTAGGGCGGCCCGCTGAGAGCCACGGAGACGCAAGATCCGGGCAGGGTTGGTGTAAGGCATAGGGCCGGGGCGTCTGTGTGGCTCTCAGCGGGCCGTTTCAGGGGTGCCGGCCACGCCCGCCGTGGGTCGGTTGCGGGCGGGCGGGGTCGGGAGGCGGTGACACGGTGACAGTCGGGGGCCTGTCTGGCTGTTTGTGCTGGTCAGGCGGGATATTGTGCTGTCACCGGTGGGTGGTGACAGGTGGTGACAGCGGTGACAACTAGAGGGGGGATGTCACCGCTGTCACCGCCCTGTCACCGGGGGGTGGTGACAGCGGTTCAGGTGTTCTGAGCTGCGGAAACGCTGCTGTCGGAGCTGGTTGTCACCGTGTCACCGCTGTCACCGCCCCCGGCCGTGAGTTGCGCGGCGCGGGGGTGGACTTCGTAGCCGCCGGTCTCGGTGGTGCGGATCCAGCCGTGGGCGGTTAGGACGTCCACGACGGCGGTCACGTCGGCGGCGCGGGGTAGTTGCCGGTGGCAGCGGCGGTGCAGCTCGCGGCGGGTAAGGTGGTCATGCCCTTGGCGGTGACGATGGCCAGGACGCGGCGGGCGGTTTCGGTGGTGGCGTCGGCGGTGATCGCGGCGACGGCGGCCCGGTAGTGGGCGGCGAAGAACTCCGCCAGGCGCACGGCGTCGGCCATCCGGTGGGCGTCGATGGGGCGTCGCCAGGCGTCGGCGGGGTGGTGAGCGACGTGCAGCAGCCCGGCCAACCGGAGGGTCGCGCCGGAGAGCTTGTTTCCCCACTCCCGCATGTCGTGCAGGCTCCCGCCGGGGCGTAGCTCGGCTTCTACCTGTTCGGCGGCGGCCCGGCGCACCTGCCCGGCATCCTCGGTGAGCACGACCACGGCGGGATCGGTCCATTCGGCGAAGGTGGCGGCCAGGTCGTGAACGCGGTGCCGGTACCCGTCGGTCACCGGCTCCGGCACCGGGGGCGTGTCCACCGGCCGGTATCCGGCCATGGACGCTGGGAGGGCGAACAGGAACCGGGCGGGGAGTCCTCGCCCGGCTAGTCCGGCGTTGCCGCCGAACTGGCGCAGCACCACCGGTTGCGCCATCACGCACACCGTCAGCGCGGGCTTGTCGATCGACGCGCCCTCGCGGGTCTGCCGTTCGTTGCTCATCGGCTGTCCCGCGTGGCCTTTCAGGTAGGGGTCGAGGTTCGGGGCACCGGAGTAGCGACCGGCGAGGGTGTCGAAGATCCCGCCCTCATCCGAGATGATCGCCATGCGGCCGCCGTTCGCGGCCATCAACCCGATGAGCGCTTCCGGGGTGGCGTCGTCCACGATCAGCCGGGGCAGGCCGGGAACGGTGATCGCCTCGGCGGCGATCGCGGCGGCCACCGCCTCGGCGGCAGCGTCGTCGCGCTTGGCCGGATCGATAGCCTTCGCGGCCTGGGCTTTGGCCTGTTCGGCTTGCCGGTCGGCGATGTCGCGCAGCGCGGCGGCCTCGGCGATGCGGGGCCGCATGGCGTCAGCGAGGGTCGACTGAGCGGCGAACAGCGGCGCGGTCATGGTCCGATGCACTGGGCTCTTGCGCTCGCCGGGACCGGCGATGACGGCGGCGAAGATGTTCACCGGCTCTCGCCACCCGGCTACCGGCTCCACCTCCAGCCGCCCGCCCGCGCACGCGGAGAGGACGGCGACGGCGAGGGTGCCGGCCATGGCCGGATCGGTGGCGGTGAACCGGGCAACGCCGGTCACCATGTCACCGAGCCAGGCCGGGAACACGTCGACCGGGAACGGCGGTGTCGCGGTGTTCGCGCCGGTCAGGGGCACTGGAACATCCCACAACGCGGCGCCCGCGGCTTCCTGCCCGGCGGGTTGCGGGTCGTCGGTCACGAGGTGGAGGCGGGCGGTGCTCATGCGGCCACCTTTCGGGGTCGGCGGGAGCCAGCGGCTAGCCCGGATCGGATGGTGCGTGCGGTCTCGACGCGGCCCAGCCCGGCACGGCCGGCGGCCTGCTCCAGCACGCTCTGGGCGTCCTCGGCGGTGAGCGCGCCACCGGCGGCGAGTTGGCCGAGGGCCACGGCGGCGATGTAGAGGCAGCGGTTGCGCTCCCCGGACGGCGCGCCGGTGACCCGTTCGGCCTCCCGGTCGATCGCGGCCCGCACGTACGCGCCGGATCGATCGGCGGGCAGGTCGACCACCACCGGGCGTTGCGGCGGCAGCGGCGCGGGTGCCAGCAGCGCGGCGAGCCAGCCGGGCAGCGGAGCGGGGTCGGTGTCCAGGTCGACCACGTACGGGTGACCGGCCACCGTGGAGCCAGCAGCGACGACGTAGCCGCCGTGGGCGCGGGTGTCGACCATCGGGCCGAGAGTCCCTGCGGTGTTGCGCAGCTCCGGCCCGGTGTCGGGGTGCCGGTAGTAGAGGTGGGTGCCGCCCCGGCCGGTGGTCACGGTGTACGTCGGGTCGATCGTGGCGGCGTGCGCGGCGGCCAGCTCGGCGAGCGTTCGCAGCCCGTGCGGGCATCCCTCGTAGCCGGGCGGCATGGTCTGTCCGGGCTTGCGCACATCGAGGTCGACCACCACGAGACCGGATGGGCCGCAGGCCAGGCCGATGCCGTAGGGGCGGGCGGTCCAGGCTCGGCGGATGCGGTCGGGGTTGGTGGTGGCGCGGGCCTCCCACCCGAGGTGACCGGCCCGGCAGCGCGGGTCACGCCCGGTGCAGTCGTCGGCCGCATGGTCGGGGAACGCGGGCCGCTTGTCGTCGGGCCGTAGCGGGAAGACGTGCCAGCCGCGTGCGGCGTGAGCCAGGGCGGCGGTGAGCAGGTCAGACATGAGGCGTCTCCTAGGCGGGTCGGCGGTGAGCGCGGGCGGCGTCAAGGTCGATCAGCGCGCCGCCCTGCTCCGGGGCGCGGCCGGGCCGCTTGACGGCGGCGACGGTCAGGCGCAGGTAGAGCCGGTGCCGGCCCGCGTCGGCCCCGGTCAGCGCCCGGCGGGTGCCGCGCTGGGTGAGGTGACCGGCGGCGGCCAGGGCGGCGGTGAGGGCGTCCAGCTCGGCCGGCG
>NZ_MUYZ01000226.1:0-11716 GCF_003013775.1 Micromonospora sp. MH33 | reverse complement strand
GCACGCACGGCTCAGCGCAGCCGGCGCAGCAGCGCCGAGCCGGCCGCCGCGGTGACGGCCAGGGTGGCCGGGGAGCGGGGCGCGAGGACCAGGCGGTCCCCCCGGCCGGCGAACTCCCGGGCCGCCGCCCGGCCGATCCCGCTGGTGGCACTGCCCCATGCGCAGCTGGACGCCCCGGTCGAACATCTCCACGAGCGGCATCGGGTCCTGCTCGCCGCCGTACACGCCGGGGACCGACACGGTGCCGCCGCGCCGGACCGCCTTGAGCGCGGCGTGCAGCACCGCGAGCCGGTCCACGCCGGCCTTGTCGGTCATGGTCTGCGCCAGCTTGTCGGGGAGCAGCCCGACGGCGGCCTGGGCGACCTTGCCCAGCGGCGCGCCGTGCGCCTCCATGCCGACCGCGTCGATCACCGCGTCCGGGCCGCGCCCGTCGACCAGGTCGATCAGCGCGCCGGGCACGTCGTCCAGTTCGCTGACGTCGAGCACCTCGACGCCGTGCCGGCGGGCCATCTCCAGCCGCTCCGGCACCAGGTCGAGCCCGATCACCCGGCCGGCGCCGAGGTGCCGCCCGATCCGGGCGCTGAACTGCCCGACCGGGCCGAGGCCGAACACGGCCAGGGTGCCGCCGGGCGGGGTGTCCGCGTACTTCACCGCCTGCCAGGCGGTGGGCAGGATGTCGGAGAGGTAGAGCCAGCGCTCGTCGGGGCCGGTCTCCGGGACCTTGATCGGGCCGAACTGGGCCTGGGGCACCCGCAGGTACTCGGCCTGCCCGCCCGGGACGGAGCCGTAGAGCGAGGTGTAGCCGAACAGCGCGGCGCCCTTGCCCTGGCTGGTCACCTGGGTGGTCTCGCACTGGGCGTAGAGCTGGCGGTCGCACATCCAGCACGAGCCGCAGGAGATGGTGAAGGGGACGACCACCCGGTCGCCGGGCCTGAGCCGGGTCACCCCGGGCCCGACCTCCTCGACGACGCCCATCGGCTCGTGGCCGAGGACGTCACCGGCCTCCAGGTACGGCCCGAGCACCTCGTACAGGTGCAGGTCGGATCCGCAGATCGCGGTCGAGGTGACCCGGATGATCGCATCGGTCGGCTCCTCGACCCGGGGGTCCGGTACGTCCTCGACGCGGACGTCCCGCTTGCCGTGCCAGGTCAGTGCCTTCATGCCGGAATGTCCCCTCTACGGTGCCGTCCATCGGACTGCTACCCGCGGGGGAGGGCTTGAACCCGGCCGCGGGGCGCCCCACGTACCCCCGGAAAAGGGCGACCGCCGCGCCCCGGGTGCGGGGCGCGGCGGTCGGGGTGGCTCGACGGCCGGGGGCTCAGGAGCCCGGGGTGCCGGCGCGCTTGGACGTCGCCTTCAGGTAGTCCCGGTTGAGCCGGCCGATGGTGTTCAGCGGGATGCCCTTCGGGCAGGCCGCCGCGCACTCGCCGATGTTGGTGCAGCCACCGAAGCCGGCCTCGTCGTGCGCGTCGACCATGCCGATCACCCGGGTGTACCGCTCCGGCTGGCCCTGCGGCAGCAGCGAGAGCTGGGTGATCTTGGCGGCGGTGAACAGCATGCCGGAGCCGTTCGGGCAGGCCGCCACGCAGGCGCCGCAGCCGATGCAGGCGGCCGAGGAGAAGGCGGCGTCCGCGTCCGCCTTGGCCACCGGCGTGGAGTGCGCCTCCGGGGCGCTGCCGGTCGGCGCGGTGATGTACCCACCGGCGGAGATGATCTTGTCGAAGGCGTTCCGGTCGACCACCAGGTCCTTGACCACCGGGAAGGCCCGGGCCCGCCACGGCTCGATGTCGATCGTGTCGCCGTCGGAGAACTGCCGCATGTGCAGCTGGCACGCGGTGGTGCCGCGCTGCGGACCGTGCGCCTCACCGTTGATCATGAGACTGCACATGCCGCAGATGCCCTCGCGGCAGTCGTGGTCGAACGCGACCGGCTCGTCGCCGTCGAGGATCAGCCGCTCGTTGAGCACGTCGAGCATCTCCAGGAAGGACATGTCCGGGGACACGTCCTGCACCTGGTAGGTCACCATCTGACCCTTGTCCTCGGGGCCCTTCTGGCGCCAGATGCGCAGGGTCAGGTTCACTTGTAGCTCCGCTGCGTGGGGTGAACGTATTCGAAGGTCAGGTCTTCCTTGTGCAGCACGGGAAGGCCGGTGCCGGTGTACTCCCAGGCCGCCACGTAGGAGAACCGGTCGTCGTCGCGCTGCGCCTCACCGTCGGGGGTCTGGTGCTCGGCCCGGAAGTGGCCGCCGCAGGACTCCTCGCGGTGCAGGGCGTCGATGCACATCAGCTCGGCCAGCTCGAAGAAGTCGGCCACCCGGCCGGCCTTCTCCAGCGACTGGTTGAGCCCCTCGCCGTCGCCCGGCACGCGGACCCGCTGCCAGAACTCGTCGCGCAGCGTGCGGATCTCGTCGATGGCCTTGCGCAGCCCGGCCTCGGAGCGCTCCATGCCGCAGTGCTCCCACATGATCTGGCCCAGCTCCCGGTGGAACGAGTCCACGGTCCGGTCGCCGTTGATGGCCAGCAGCCGCTGGAGCCGCTCCTCGACCTCGGTCCGCGCCGCCACCGCCTCGGGGTGGCTGGCGTCGACCTTCTCCAGCGGGCCCGAGGCCAGGTAGTTGGCGAGGGTGTTCGGCAGCACGAAGTAGCCGTCGGCCAGGCCCTGCATCAGCGCCGAGGCGCCGAGCCGGTTCGCGCCGTGGTCGGAGAAGTTCGCCTCGCCGATCACGAACAGGCCCGGGATGGTCGACTGGAGGTCGTAGTCGACCCAGAGGCCGCCCATCGTGTAGTGCACGGCGGGGTAGATCCGCATCGGGACCTCGTACGGGTCCTCGCCGGTGATCCGCTCGTACATCTCGAAGAGGTTGCCGTACTTCGCCTCGATGGCCTTGCGGCCGAGCCGGCTGATCGCGTCGGCGAAGTCGAGGTAGACGCCGAGCCCGCCCGGGCCGACGCCACGCCCCTCGTCGCAGACGTTCTTGGCGGCGCGGGAGGCGATGTCCCGGGGGACCAGGTTGCCGAAGGAGGGGTAGATCCGCTCCAGGTAGTAGTCCCGCTCGTCCTCGGGGATGTCCCGCGGGCTGCGGTCGTCGCCCTTGGCCTTGGGCACCCACACCCGGCCGTCGTTGCGCAGCGACTCGCTCATCAGGGTCAGCTTCGACTGGTGGTCGCCGGAGACCGGGATGCAGGTCGGGTGGATCTGCGTGTAGCAGGGGTTCGCGAAGTACGCGCCCTTGCGGTGCGCCCGCCAGGAGGCGGTGACGTTGCAGCCCTTGGCGTTGGTGGAGAGGTAGAAGACGTTGCCGTAGCCGCCGGAGGCGAGCACGACCGCGTCGGCCATCTCGGTGCTGATCTCGCCGGTCACCAGGTCGCGGACCACGATGCCGCGGGCCCGGCCGTCGACGACCACCAGCTCGAGCATCTCGTGCCGGGCGTTCATCTCCACGTTGCCCAGGCCGATCTGCCGCTCCAGCGCCTGGTACGCGCCGAGCAGCAGCTGCTGGCCCGTCTGGCCGCGGGCGTAGAAGGTGCGCTGCACCTGCGCGCCGCCGAACGAGCGGGTGTCGAGCAGGCCGCCGTACTCGCGGGCGAACGGGACGCCCTGGGCGACGCACTGGTCGATGATGTTGACCGAGACCTCGGCCAGCCGGTGCACGTTCGACTCCCGGGAGCGGAAGTCGCCGCCCTTGACGGTGTCGTAGAAGAGCCGGTGCACCGAGTCGCCGTCGTTGCGGTAGTTCTTGGCGGCGTTGATGCCGCCCTGCGCGGCGATCGAGTGGGCCCGGCGCGGGCTGTCCTGGTAGCAGTAGGACTTCACGTGGTAGCCCTGCTCGGCCAGGGTCGCCGCGGCCGAGCCGCCGGCCAGGCCGGTGCCCACCACGATCACGGTCAGCTTCCGTCGGTTGGCCGGGTTGACCAGCTTCATCTCGAACCGGTGGCGCTCCCAGCGGGTCTCGATGGGGCCGTCGGGAGCCTTGGTGTCGGCGATCGGGTCGCCGTTGGTGTAGAGATCCATGTCAGGCCACCAATCCGGTGAGTACGGCGAACGGGACCACCAGGTAGCCGGCGCAGAGCGCGACGGCGAAGACCAGGGCCGCGGCGCGCGCCCGGCGCTCGCCCTTGGGGGTCTGCTGGCCGAGGCTGCGGAACGCGCTGAAGGCGCCGTGCCGCAGGTGGAAGCCGAGCGTGACGATCGCCAGGGTGTAGAAGAGCGTGACGTACCAGCGGTCTGCCGCGAAGTCCTGGACCACGTTGCCGTACGGGTTGGCCGGGTCGCCCTGCGGGTTCAGGTGACCCGTGGTCAGGTCCAGGATGTGGTAGATCACGAAGAGCAGGATGATCACACCACCCCAGCGCATCGTGCGGGCCGCGTAGTTGACGTGGATCTTCCGGCGGTGGGCGTACGGCACCGGGCGGGCGGCCCGGGCGCGCGTCGCGAGCACGGTGGCCGAGACGATGTGCGCGAGCACGGCCACGGTGAGCACCGTGCGCTGGATCCACAGGTACCAGGTCGACGGCAGCAGCGGCGTCCCGATCTCGCGCAGCCAGTGCGCGTAGTGGTCGAACGAGGTCTCGCCCGTGAAGATCTTCAGGTTGCCGAGCATGTGCGCGATCAGGAACAGCACGAGGATGATGCCCGTCACCGCCATGACGGCCTTGAGGCCGACGTTCGAGCGGATGGGCGACCGAGTTTTCGTGATTACCACGTGACCGACGCTAGGAGCAGTTTGATCAGTCGTCCAATGCATCGACCTCGCAGTCTTGATAGCCATAAGCTATACAGATGCAGCTCCATCAGCTCCGGTACTTCGTCGCGGTCGCAGAAGTACGACATTTCACCCAAGCTGCCGATCTGGTGGGCATCACCCAGCCGTCCCTGAGTAAGCAAATTCACGCCCTGGAGACCGACCTGGGGGCCCCGCTCTTCGAACGGGTAAGGGGCAACATCGCCCTCACCACGGCCGGGGAGGTGCTGCTGCCGCTGGCCAAGCGGATCCTCGCCGACGTGGAGACCGCCACCCGGGAGGTGCAGGAGCTGGTCGGGCTGCGCCGGGGCCGGGTCCGGCTCGGCGCCACGCCCAGCCTGGCCACCTCGCTGGCGCCCCCGGTGCTGCGCCGGTTCCGCGACGCCCACCCCACCGTCGACCTGCGCGTCGAGGAGGGCGGCTCGCAGGACCTCGTCCGGGACCTGCTCCGCGGCGACCTCGACCTGGCGCTGATCATCGAGCCCTCGACCGGCACCGACCCGGGGCTGCGCGCCGACCCGATCCTGCGGGAGAGCCTGGTGGTCGCCTCGGTGGACCCGCTGCCGGCCGCCAGCGAGCGGGGCGAGGTGCGCATCACCGACCTGCGCGACCTGCCCCTGGTGATGTTCCGCGAGGGCTACGACCTGCGCGACGCGACCCTCCAGGCGTGCCGGGCGGCCGGCTTCGAACCGACCCTCTCGGTGGACGGCGGAGAGATGGACGCGGTGCTCAGCTTCGTCGAGGCCGGGCTCGGCGTCGCCCTGGTCCCCGGCATCGTGGTGGCCCGCCGGGCGGGCATCCGGGTCACCCGGCTCGTGCCACCTGGCGTCCGCCGGACCATCGCGGTGGCCCGCCGCCGCGACGTGGTGCCCACCCACGCCGGCCGCGAGCTGCGCCGCATCCTGCTGGAGTACGTCCACGACGCCACCGCCGCCGACCAGCTTCCCGCCGGGGTGGAACCCCTCTAGCGGCCCTCGGCCTCGTCCATGGCGCGGTAGATGCGTTGCTCCGACACGGGGTACGGGGTGCCGAGCGCCTGGGCGAAGACGTTCACCCGCAGCTCCTCGATCATCCAGCGGATCTGCCGGGCCGCCGTGGACTGCCGTTTCGCGGGCGGCAGCGCGGCGAGCAGGTCCTGGTACTCCTTCTGCACCACGGCGATCCGGTCCTGCTGCTGCTTGTCCCGCTGCGGGTTGCCGGGCAGCCGGTCCAGCCGCCGCTCGATCGCGGTCAGGTAGCGCAGCAGGTCGGGCAGGCGGGCGTACCCGGCCTCGGTGATGAAGCCCTTGTGCACCAGGCCGCCGAGCTGGTTGCGGATGTCGGCCAGGGCGGCCACCACGGCCAGGTTCCGGGTGGCGCCGAGCCGCTGCTCCACCGCGTACGCGGCGGCCAGCACCTGCCGGACCCGGCCCATCACCTCGACCACGGTGTCGACCAGGTCGGCACGGACCCGGTCGCACAGCGCCGCGAAGCCCTCGGCGTCCCAGGCCGGGCCGCCCGCGTCCGCCATCAGCTTGTCGATGGCCGCGCCCGCGGCGTCCTCGATCAGCGCCGGCACCCCGCCGTGCGGGTTGCGGGACAGCGCCAGCTTGGCCTCGTTGCTCAGCCGCCCCTGGAGGAACTTCGCCGGGGAGGGCACGGTCAGCCGGAGCAGCCGCCGGGTGCCGGCCCAGTGTGCGGCCTCCTGCTCGGCGGGGGAGTCGAACACCTTCACCCCGACGGTCGTGCCCTCGTCGACCAGGGCCGGGTACGCGGTCACCGCGTACCCCGCCCGGACCTGCTCGATGGTGCGCGGCAGGGAGCCGATGTCCCACCCGGTCAGCCCGGTCCGGGCCACGTCCGGCGCGGCGGCGGCGACGACCTGGCGCACCTCCTGGCGCAGCTCGCGTTGCAGGGCCGGCAGGTCCTTGCCCTCGGCGACCGGCTTGTCGTCCTCGCCGAGCACCCGGAAGGTGACCCGCAGGTGCGGCGGCAGCTTGCCCACCTCCCAGGCGTCCGGCGGCACGGTCACCCCGGTCATCCGGCGCAACTGCCGGGCGAGCGCGTCGAGCAGCGGCTCCTCGCCGGCCGGCATCTGCGCGAGCGCCGCGCGGGCGTAGTCGGGCACCGGCACGAAGTTGCGCCGGATCGGCTTCGGCAGCGACCGGATCAGCGCGATCACCAGTTCCTCGCGCAGGCCCGGCACCTGCCAGTCGAAGCTCTCCGCGGGCACCTGGTTGAGCAGCGGCAGCGGGATGTCCACGGTGACGCCGTCGGTCGGCGTGCCCGGGTCGAAGGTGTAGGTGAGCGGCAGGGCGACCCCGTCGGCCCGCCACTCGTTCGGGTAGTCGGTCTCGTCCACGCCGCCGCGCCCGGAGTTGATCAGCAGCTCGCGGGTGAAGGTCAGCAGCTCCGGCTGCTCCCGGCGGGTCTTCTTCCACCAGGTGTCGAAGTGCCGGCCGGAGACCACGTCGGCGGGGATCCGCTGGTCGTAGAAGTGGAAGATCGCCTCGTCGTCGACCAGGATGTCCCGCCGCCGGGCCCGGTTCTCCAGCTCCTCCACCTCGGTCAGCAGCCGCTGGTTGTCCCGCCAGAACTGGTGGTGGGTCTGCCAGTCGCCCTCCACCAGGGCGTGCCGGATGAACAGCTCGCGGCTCAACGCCGGGTCGATCCGGCCGAAATTGACCTTGCGGGAGGTGACGATCGGGATGCCGTACAGGGTGACCTTCTCGTAGGCCATCACGGCGGCCTGCTTCTTCTCCCAGTGCGGCTCGCTGTAGCTGCGCTTGACCAGGTGCTGGGCGAGCGGCTCGACCCACTCCGGCTCGACCCGGCCGGCCACCCGGCCCCAGAGCCGGGAGGTCTCCACCAACTCGGCGGCCATCACCCAGCGCGGCGGCTTCCGGAACAGCGCCGAGCCCGGGAAGATCGCGAACTTCGCCCCGCGCGCGCCCAGGTACTCGTGTTTCTGCGCGTCCTTCAGCCCGAGGTGGGAGAGCAGGCCGGGCAGCAGGGACTGGTGCACCTTCGGGGTGTCGATCTCCTCCGGCAGGTCCGCGCCGCCGCCGCGCCGGCCCTCACCCTTCTCCCCGGTACGCAGCACCTGGCGGAGCTGGCTGACGATGTCCTGCCACTCGCGTACCCGCAGGTAGTTCAGGTACTCGGCCTTGCACATCCGCCGGAACGCGCTGGAGGACAGCTCCCGCTGCTGCTCGCGCAGGTAGCGCCACAGGTTCAGGTACGCGACAAAGTCCGACTCCTTGTCGGCGAACCGGGCGTGCGCCTGGTCCGCCTGGGCCTGCTTGTCGGCGGGCCGCTCGCGCGGGTCCTGGATGGAGAGCGCGGCGGCGATCACCACCACCTCGGTGGCGCAGCCGTTGCGCTCGCCCTCCAGGACCATCCGGGCCAGCCGCGGGTCGACCGGGAGCTGGGCCAGCCGCCGGCCGAGCGGGGTGAGCCGCTTCGCCGGGTCGGTCTCGGCCGGGTCCAGCGCGCCCAGTTCGTGCAGCAGGTTCACGCCGTCGGTGACGTTGCGCCGGTCCGGCGGGTCGATGAACGGGAAGGCGCCGATGTCGCCCAGCCCGATCGAGGTCATCTGGAGGATGACCGAGGCCAGGTTGGTGCGCAGGATCTCCGGGTCGGTGAACTCGTGCCGGGAGGCGAAGTCCTGCTCGTCGTAGAGGCGGATGCAGATGCCGTCCGAGGTGCGCCCGCAGCGCCCCTTGCGCTGGTTGGCACTCGCCTGCGACACCGGCTCGATGGGCAGCCGCTGCACCTTGAGCCGGCTGGAGTAGCGGGAGATCCGGGCCGTGCCCGGGTCCACCACGTACTTGATGCCGGGGACGGTCAGCGAGGTCTCCGCGACGTTGGTGGCGAGCACCACCCGGCGCCCGGCGTGCGGGGCGAAGACCCGGTGCTGCTCGGCCGTGGAGAGCCGGGCGTAGAGCGGAAGGATCTCGGTGCCGAGCAGGCTGCGCCGCTTCTGCACGAGCTTGCCGAGCGCGTCGGCGGTGTCCCGGATCTCCCGCTCGCCGCTGAGGAAGACCAGGATGTCGCCGGGCCCCTCGGCGGCCAGTTCCTCGACCGCGTCGCCGATCGCCTGGATCTGGTCCCGGACGTTCTCCTCGTCGGCCTCGTCCTCCTCCTCGGCCTCGCTGACCTCGACCAGCGGCCGGTAGCGCACCTCCACGGGGTAGGTCCGCCCGGACACCTCGACGACGGGCGCGGGGTTGCCCTCGGCGTCGGCGAAGTGCTTCGCGAACCGGTCGGTCTCGATGGTCGCCGAGGTGATGACCACCTTGAGGTCGGGGCGGCGGGGCAGCAGCTGCCGCAGGTAGCCGAGGATGAAGTCGATGTTGAGGCTGCGCTCGTGCGCCTCGTCGATGATCAGCGTGTCGTACTGGCGCAGCATCCGGTCGGTCTGCAACTCGGCCAGCAGGATGCCGTCGGTCATCAGCTTGACCAGGCTGTTGTCGCCGACCTGGTCGGTGAAGCGCACCTTGTAGCCGACCACGTCGCCCAGCTCGGTGCCCAGCTCCTCGGCGATCCGGTCCGCCACCGTGCGCGCGGCGAGCCGCCGGGGCTGGGTGTGGCCGATCAGCCCGGTGACGCCGCGGCCCAGCTCCAGGCAGATCTTGGGCAGCTGGGTGGTCTTGCCGGACCCGGTCTCGCCGGCCACGATCACCACCTGGTGGTCGCGGATGGCGGCGGCGATGTCGTCCTTGCGCTCGCTGACCGGCAGCTGCGCCGGATAGGTGACCGCCGGCACGGCGGCCCGCCGGGCGGCCAGCCGCGCCTCGGCCCGGGCCAGGTCGGCCGCGATCTCGGCCAGCGCCGACTCCCGTCGCTGCGGATCGCGCAGCTTCCGTACCCCGTCCAGCCGGCGCTGGAGCCGGCGCTGGTCGCGGAACATCAGGGCGGAGAGGCGGCGGTGCAGGTCGCGGACGGTCTCGGGTACGGCGGGTGCGGCTGGATTCTGCATGTCGTCGCCAAGGATAGGCAGCCGCGCGGCGCAGCGCCCCCGGGTTACCGGGCGGCCGCCGCCGGCCGGGGTGGCCGCGGCCACCCCCCGCGCGCCCTCCCCGGTAGGGGCGGGTGGCCGGGCTAGAGTTTCCGCCGAGGCGAGGTCGACGACGGGACGGATGATCATGCGCGACACCGACCGGGCGCTGGTGCAGGCCGCGATGGCCGTCGTCAAGCTGCGCTGCCGCAGCGACAACCACACGGTCGCCGCGGCCGCGCGGACCACCGACGGCCGGGTCTTCACCGGCGTGAACGTCTACCACTTCACGGGCGGCCCGTGCGCCGAGGTGGTGGCGATCGGCGCTGCCGCCACCCAGGGCGCCGGCGAGCTGGAGACCATCGTGGCGGTGGGGGACCGGGGGCGGGGCGTCATCCCGCCCTGCGGCCGGTGCCGGCAGGTGCTCCTCGATTACTTCCCGTCGATCCGGGTGATCGTCGGCCCGCCGGAGGCGCTGCGCGCGGTCCCGGTGGCCGACCTGCTGCCGGAGACGTACGTCTGGTCGGACCACCAGGTGGAGGTCCCGGCCGGGCCGCCGCGCACCGGGGTGTGGCCCATGCCGGTGGTGCCGGGCAGCCGCCAGGCCGCCGAGGACTGAGGCCCGCGCCCGGCCCGACGGTGCGGTGGGGCGCGGACCCGAGCGGTGGTACGTCGAGATCCACCCCGAGCAGCTGCGCGGCTTCGTCGACCTGGTCACCCACCCGTGGGTGGTGTCGGTGTGCCGGGCGGTGCTCGGCCCCGACTACGAGATCGTCGAGCTGGGCTTCGACATCCCCTTCCCCGGCGCGGTGACCCAGCCGTGGCACCGGGACTTCCCGATGCCCGAGGAGACCCGCCTGCGGCGCCGGCTCACCTCGCTGGCGTTCAACCTGACCACCGTCGACACGGTGGAGGAGATGGGGCCGTTCGAGATCGCCCCGGGCACCCAGTGGGACGACGGCCGCGACTTCGACCACGAGATGTTCCCGTCCAAGGACCGGTACCCCCGCTACGAGGCCCGCGCGGTGCGCAAGTACCCGCGGCGCGGCGACATCTCGGCGCGTTCCGCGCTCACCATCCACCGGGGCACCCCGAACCTCAGCGACCTGGCCCGGCCCGTGCTGGTGCTCGGCGTCGACGCCCCGGGCGCGGGCAACGCCGCCCACCACGACATGGCGGTCACCCGCGGCTACTGGGCGGGCCTGCCCGACCTCGTCCGGGCCCACCTCCGCTGCCCCGTGGTCGACGCCCTCGTGCCGATCCGCCAGAAGCACACCATCGAGGGGCTGGTGATGGGCGCGGGGTGAGGCGGCCGGTGGCGGGCGGTCAGTCGCCGGTGGCGGCCTCCAGCATCGAGCGGGGCACCGGCACCTGCTCGAAGCGGACGTTGCCCTCCGGCACCATCCAGCTCAGCACCTGCGCGACCAGCCGCCCGGCGCGTACGGCGGGATCGTTGGCGTAGAGCTCGCGGGCCATCTGCGGGTCGACCGAGAGCACGGCGAAGCCGCGGATCCGCTCGTCGTCGCCGCCGAGGAACGGGCCGGCCGCGAGGACGGCGCCCTGCTCCACCAGCCCGGCCTGGTGCGCCAGGTGCGCGTCCTGGAGCCGGTCGAGGGCGTCCTGGGGCAGGTCGGGCGCGTCGTCCGGGCGGACCAGGAGCACCACCGTGTGCTGGTCGAATCGCATGCCCCCAGGGTAGGGGCGCTAGCCGGTGGCCCGGGCCCGCAGCGCACGGATCGACCAGTCGAGCACGGGCGTCAGGCTCTCCACCTGCGGCCAGCCGTTGACCACGGAGAGCAGGCACAGGTACCGCTCCCGCCGCGGGTCGTTGGCGGCCTCCAGCCGGTCCAGCAGCCGCCGGCGCAGGTCGGCGTCGTCGGGACGGCCGCAGAGCCGCGCGTACCGGCTCGTGGCCGCGGCGACCACCGGGTCGGCGCCGGGTGCGGTCGGGTCGACGCCGGCGGCCAGCGCCGGGGCGACCTCCGCCCGGACCACCG
>NZ_MUYZ01000225.1:0-11759 GCF_003013775.1 Micromonospora sp. MH33 | reverse complement strand
ACACGGTCGCCGCCGCGCCGGCGGTGGTCGCCCCGCAGGCCGGACGCGCCGCCCCGCAGGCCGGTCCCGCACTCGCCGCCCCGCCGGTCCGGGCCGCCTCGGTCACCACGAGCCCTGCCGTGTACCGGGTGGCGAAGGGCGACTACCTGGGCGAGGTGGCCGACCGCTACCTGGACGACTTCGACCGCTACCGCGAGGTGGCCCGGCTGAACCGACTCGCCGACCCGGACCGGATCCAGCCGGGGCAGCTGCTCAAGCTCCCCGAGGGTGCGGTGGACGCGGGCGCCCGCCGGCACGCCACCGGCCGGCTCGTGGTCACCCCGGCCAGCCCGTCCCGCCCGGCTCCCGGACCGGCCGCGACGCCGGGCGGTGGTGGCGCGTCCTCGACGACGCCGAAGGGCAGGCCCTCCCCGCACCCGCCCGGACAGGACACCACGCCCACTGTGGAGGCGCCCCCCGGGCAGCAGCCGGCGATGTCGGCGGGCGCGTCCCGGGCCACCGTCGAGGACCGGATCAACCGCCCGCTGGCCATCTCGGCGGTGCTGGCGGTGGCGAGCATCGTGGGCGCCCAGATCGGCGCGGTCCTCGGCCTGCGCCGCCGCCCGGTGCCCCGGACGACGGTCCGCGACCTCGTGGTGGGCCGCCACCGCAGGGACTGACCTGGGACGACCCTGGACGGGAACGGCCCCCGGAGGCGCTTCCCGTCCAGGACTTCGCCGGTGGTCAGGGGAGGCGGGCCTCCAGGCGGCCGTTGACCACGCGGGTGGGAAGGACGACCTGGTCGTTGCCCGAGGGGCCGTGGACGACCTCGCCGCCGTTGAGGCGGAAGGTGCTGCCGTGCCAGGGGCAGACCACGCAGGCGTGGCCGTCGATCTCCTGCACCTCGCCCTCACCGAGCGGGCCGCTCTGGTGCGGGCAGCGCTCCAGCATCACCGTGACGTCGTCGCCGTGCCGGTAGAGGATCACCGAGACGTCGTCGATCTCGCGGGTGAGGAGCTGCCGCTGCGGCAGGCTCGACATGTCGCCGAGCGGGTGCCAGCCCTCGCTGACCAGGTGCAGCTCGGAGATGCTCTGGCTGACCTGCGCGCCCTGCTTGTACGCGAGGTGCCCACCGAGGTACGCCCCGGCGCTCGCCGCCGACAACCCCAGGTAGGCCAGCGCCCGGCCCAGGTTGTGCCGCCCGTTCAGCCGGGCCGCCAGCGAGCCGGCGTAGAGGGTCACGCCGATGGTGTTCGCGGCGGCGTGCACGAGGCCGATCCGGCGCTGGTCGCGGGAGAGGGCGGCCCAGTCGTTGAGCCCGGCCACCGCGGCCGGCAGCGCGCTGGCCGTACCGACCCCGACCAGCGCGGTCGCCGCCCGGCGCTGGCCGGGCATCAGGTCCACGACGGCGGCCGAGATCCAGGCGCCGACCGGCACCTGCACCATGGCCGGGTGCAGCGGGTGCCCCAGCCAGACGCCGTGCAGCAGGTCCCGGACCCGCTGGGCGCGCAGGGTGCCCTGGACGGCGCGCTGCAACCGGTCACCGACCCGGTCGAGTCGGGTGTTCTGCTCGATCTTCGTCAATAGTTCGCGCACGTGGTCCGACTTCCCGGCAGGAGGGGTCCCAAACCGGGCGGCGACCATGGATCACCCCATCGGGTGGTTCTCGCCCGCCCGCCAGCGGTCGGCGTGCACGGCGGCGGCCAGCGGCCGGGGCGTACGCCAACCGTGCCGGACCAGATCGGGGACGGTCTGGAGGTGGCTCACCGGGCCCACGCAGAGCCAGGCCACCGGGCGGATGCCGGGCGGGATGCCGAGCAGGTCGGCCAGGAACGGCTCCCGGTAGAAGGAGACCCAGCCGACGCCCAGCCCCTCGGCGGTGGCGGCCAGCCAGAGGTTCTGGATGGCCAGGCAGACCGAGTAGAGGCCGGCGTCGGCGATGGCGTGCCGGCCGAGCACCGCGGGCCCACCCCGCTGCGGGTCGTACGTGACCACGACCGACAGCGTCGACTCCAGCACTCCGTCGATCTTGATGCGGGCGAACCGCTCGGCCGCGGCGCCCTCGAGCGTGGCGGCGAAGGTGTCCCGCTCGACCTGGACGTGCGCGTAAAACCGGCGCCGGGTCTGCGGGTCGCGGACCAGCACGAAGTCCCACGGCTGCGAGTTGCCGACGCTCGGCGCGGCGTGCGCGGCGGTGAGGATCCGGTCCAGGACGTCGTCCGGCACCGGCTCCCCGGTGAACTCGGCGCGCACGTCGCGGCGGCGGTGGATGACGTCGTACAGGTCCACAGGCAGGCTCCCGCTGCACTCGGCCCACGCTCGCGGTGGGCGACTCGGCGGGGCACCTCACATGATCGTTGCCGCCGCCGATGCTACCGGGGGGCGAGCCGTCAGCGTGCCGGTGAGGCGGGCGGGGCCAGCTCGCGCAGCACCTGGCTGAGCTGGTCGATGCGGGACTGGGCCTCGGTGCGCAGCCGCTCGGCGAGCGCGTCCCAGTCCTGAGTGGTGGGTGCCTGCCCCGGTGGCAGCGCCGCGAGTGCCCGGCCGACCTCGGCCAGGGTGAGGCCGACCCGCTGGCACGCCTCGATCATCGCCAGGCGGCACATCACGTCGCCGTGGTAGCGGCGCTGGTTGCCGGCCGTGCGGTCGCTGCTGATCAGGCCCTGCGCCTCGTAGAACCGGATCGCCGACGCGGAGACGCCGCTGCGCCGCGCCACCTGGCCGATGGTCAGGCCCGGCTCGTGCCAGTCGAAGGACGTGTCCTGCTTCACGCCCCGAGTATGCCGGTCGGCGGTTGACCTCAACAAATGTTGAGGTTCTACGTTCGGCTCCATCGAGTTCACGAGAATTCCCTGGAGGCGACGATGATCCTGGTGACCGGCGCGACCGGCAACGTGGGGCGGCGTGTGGTGGAGCGGCTCGTTGCCGCGGGCCACGGCGTACGGGCCGTGACCCGCGACCCGAGCCGCGCGCAGCTGCCGGCGGGGGTGGAGGTGGTGGCCGCTGACCTGGCCGATCCGGAGACCCTGCGCCCGCACCTGGCGGGCGTCGAGGCCGTGTTCCTGATCTGGCCGTTCGTCGAACCGGCTGCGGCGGCACAGCTCGCTCCGCCTGTCGCCGCCGTGCTCGCCGGCGCCGGATCGCCCCGGGTGGTGTACGTGTCGGCCGCCACCGCCGAGGCCGACCCGGACTCGTTCTGGGCCGTGGTGGAGCGCGCCATCACCGCGTCCGGCCTGCCCTGGACGATGCTGCGTCCCACCGGAATCGCCACGAACACGCTCGCCTGGGCCCCGGCGATCCGCGCCGAGGGCGTGGTGCGCTGGCCGTACGGCGCGGCGGCCCGTTCGATGGTCCACGAGGACGACATCGCGGCGGTCGCGGTCGACGCGCTGACCAGCGACCGGCACGACGGGCGGACCTACGTGCTCAGCGGCCCGCAGACGGTCACCCAGGCCGAGCAGGTGCGCCTCATCGGTGCGGCGGTCGGCCGCGACCTGCGCTGGCAGGAGGTGCCCGCCGAGGCGGTACGCCCCATGCTGGCCGTGGCCATGGGCAGCCCGGCGTTCGCGGATGCGGCACTGGCCGGCTGGGCGGCCATGGCGGAGACTCCTGAGCAGGTGACCGGTGACGTGGCGGCGGTACTGGGCCGCCCGGCGCGTACGTTCGCCGACTGGGCCGCCGACCACGCGGCCGACTTCGCCTGAGTCCGCCCGCCGCCACCGCGGCGTGCGTGGCCCGCGGCGCCGCCCTGGCCCGCCGCGCCGAACAGCGGAAGCTGGCGCGGCGGGCGCCGTCGAGGGCATGCTGACCCGATGGGGGTACGCGTCGAGCACGCCGGGCCGGTGACCACGGTGATCCTGGACCGGCCGGAGGCCCGCAACGCCGTCGACGGCCCGACCGCCCGGGCCCTGGCCGACGCCTTCCGCGGCTTCGAGGCCGACCCGGACGCGGCCGTCGCCGTGCTCTGGGGCGCGGGCGGCACGTTCTGCGCCGGCGCCGACCTCAAGGCCATCGGCACGCCGCGCGGCAACCGTGTCGAGCCCGAGGGTGACGGCCCCATGGGCCCGACCCGGATGCGCCTGTCCAAGCCGGTGCTCGCCGCGATCTCCGGGTACGCGGTGGCCGGCGGCCTGGAGTTGGCGCTCTGGTGCGACCTGCGGGTCGCCGAGTCGGACGCGACGCTGGGGGTGTTCTGCCGGCGCTGGGGCGTGCCGCTGATCGACGGCGGGACGGTGCGGCTGCCCCGGCTCATCGGCGAGAGCCGGGCCATGGACCTGATCCTCACCGGCCGCCCGGTCCCCGCCGACGAGGCGTACGCGATGGGTCTGGTGAACCGGCTGGTCGCGCCGGGGACGGCCCGGGCGGAGGCCGAGCGGCTGGCCGCCGAGATTGCCCGGCACCCGCAGACCTGCCTCCGCAACGACCGGGCGGCGGTGCTCGCCAACGGCGGCCTGCCCGAGCCGGAGGCGATGGCGACCGAGCTGGCCTTCGGGATGGAGTCCCTGGTCACCGACGGGATGCACGGCGCGAACCGGTTCACCGCCGGTGCCGGCCGGCACGGACGGGTCGACCGCTAGGGCCTGGATAGGGCTACCAGAGTCGCTACTTCAGGTTGCGCAGGGCGTCCTCGATGGCGCGGTGGAAGGTCGGGTACGCGTAGATCATGTGCCGGAGCTGGCTGACCGGGACGGCCGCGTGCACCGCCACGACCAGCGCGGAGAGCACCTCGCCGCCGGCCGGGCCGACCGAGGTGGCGCCGATCAGCACGCCCTGGTCGGCGTCGGCGACCAGTTTGATGAAGCCCGCGTTGCCGGCCTTGTGGATCCAGCCGCGGGTCGACGCGGTCAGGTCGGCGTACCCGGTCTGGACGTTGATGCCCCGCTCGCGCGCCTGCTGCTCGGTGAGGCCGACCGCGCCCACCTCGGGATCGGTGAAGGTGACCCGGGGCAGCGCCCGGTAGTCGGCGACCGGGACGCTGCCCGGCGCGGCGGCCGACCCGCCCGCGCTCATCGCCCCGCCGACCGCGCTGACCACGCCGGCCGCGCCGCCGACCACGCTCGCGGTGCCGCTGGCGTCCGGCCCGCCCCTGGCACGCCGCATGTGGTCGAGCACGTCGGCGACGACGATGCCCGCCTGGTACATGGCGATGTGCGTGAACGCGCCCTCGCCGGTGAGGTCGCCGACCGCCCAGATCCCCTCGGCGGCGTGCATCCGCTCGTTGACCGGCAGGTAGCGCTGCGTGCAGTCGATGCCGACCGAGTCCAGGCCCAGCTCCTCCAGGTGGGCCTTGCGGCCGGTCACCACGAGCAGCTTCTCGCCGCTGAACGCGGCGCCGTCGGCGTGGACGGTGAAGGCGCTGCCGTCGTGGCTGACCCGCCCGGCCCGGACCCCGGTGTGGATCTCGACCCCGTCGGCCCGCAGCGCCCCGGCGGCGACCTTCGACGCCTCCGGCTCCTCGAGGGCGAGCACCCGGTCGGCCGCCTCGACCACGGTCACCCGGACACCGAACCGGGCGAAGACCTGGGCCAGTTCCAGCCCGATGGCGCCGCCCCCCAGCACCAGCAGCGACTCCGGCAGCTCCTCGACCTCGATGGCCTGGTGGTTGGTCCAGTACGGGGTGTCGGCCAGCCCGTCGATCGGCGGGACCGAGGGGCGGGTGCCGGTGCCGAGGACGACCCCGTAGCGGGCCTCGAACACCTGGTCGCCGACGCGCACCCGGTTCGGGCCGTCGAGCCGACCGCTGCCCCGGACGAACCGGCCGCCCTTTCCCGTGAACCGCTCCACGGCGACCTTGTCGTCCCAGGTGTCGGTAGCCTCCTCGCGGATCCGCCGGGCGACCGGCGCCCAGTCGGGCCGCACCTCGGCCCTGCCGGCCAGCTCGTTGACCCGGCGCGCCTCGGCCAGCGCGTTCGCCGCCCGGATCATCATCTTGCTCGGGATGCAGCCCCAGTAGGGGCACTCCCCGCCGACCAGGTCCCGCTCGATCCCGACCACGGTGAGGCCGGCCTCGGCGAGCCGCCCGGCCACCTCCTCGCCGCCGACCCCGAGCCCGACCACGACCACGTCCACCAGTTCCGGCTCCGCCATCCCACCAGCATTCCGCACCGCCGGGCCGCCGGCCACCGCGGCGGGCCGAAATTCCCGCGCCGGCAACCAGCCCGACCGCCTACCGTGGCCGGATGCAGGCACGCCTCGCCCCGGTCCGGGACTGCTTCCACGACCTCTTCGCCACCGGCCGGGAGACCGGGGCGGCGCTGGCCGTCTGGCACGACGGCACGCCCGTGGTCGACCTGGTCGGCGGCACCCGCGCCGCCGTCCCACCCGGTGCGGCCGTCCCGGCTCTCGGGGCGGAGACGCCGTGGCGGCCGGACACGCTGGTCGACGTCTACTCGGTGGGCAAGCCGGTGGTCGCGCTCTGCCTCCTGCTGCTGGTCGACCGCGGCCGGGTCGACCTCGACGCGCCCGTGTCGGCGTACTGGCCGGAGTTCCGGGCCCCGGCCACCGTACGGCAGGTGCTCGACCACACCGCCGGGCTGCCCGCGTTCCCGGTGCCCCGGCCCGCCGCGGCGATCCCCGACTGGGGGTTGCTCTGCGCCGACCTGGCCGCCGCCGAACCCGAGTGGACGCCGGGCAGCGTCGCGGGCGAGCACGCCTGGACGTACGGGCACCTGGTCGGCGAGCTGGTCCGCCGGGTGGACGGGCGGCCGGTGGGGCGGTTCCTGGCCGAGGAGATCGCCGGACCGTGGCGCCTCGACCTGGCCTTCGGGCTGGGCGCGGCCGACCAGCGGCGCTGCGCCGACCTGTCGTACGCCGATCCGGACTGGCCGGTCCGGATGCTGGGCGAGCCGGGGTCGCTGCGCGCCCGGGCGTTGGGAAACCCGGCCGGTGGGCTGGACCTCGCGGTGGTGAACAGCCGACTCTGGCGGGCCGCCGAGTTCCCGGCGGTGAACCTGCACGCCACCGCGTCCGCCCTGGCCCGGCTCTACGCGGGCCTGCTCGCCGGCGGCACCCTCGACGGGGTACGGCTGTGCGGCCCCGACCTGGTCGCCGAGGCGACCCGGGTGCAGTACGACGGGCCGGACCTGGTGCTGGACCGGCGGGCGTCCTGGACGTTGGGCATGCAGTGGGAGCCGGACGGGAGCTGGGGCATGGGCGGGATCGGCGGCAGCAGCGCCTGGGCCGATCCGGAGCGCGGCTACACCTTCGCGTACGCGACCGCCCGGCTGGCCGACCACGACCGGGTGGAGGAGCTGGTCGAGGCGCTGCACTCCTGCCTCTGACGGGAAGCGGGGATCACGCGACCAGGGCCGGCCGGAGGGCGGGGCCGGGGATCCGCACCGGCGCGCCGGCGGGGGTGAGAAGCGCCCGCGCGGCCACCGCCATCCGCCGCCGCCGGGGTACGAGGGCCCGGCGGGTGAACACGTCGAAGTCCTGGGCGGCCACCTCGTCGAGGATCCCGCCGTAGAGCGCGTACGCGGTGCGCATGCAGGCCTGCGAGGCGGGGGCGAGCAGCGGGATGCCGGGCGCGGCGGCTTCGTAGTGGGCCTGGGCGCGGGTCACCTCGTACTCGATCAGCTCGCGCAGCCGTGGCGTGCTGCGGCCGGCGGCCCGGGCGGCGAGCAGGTCCTCCCGGGTGACGTCGAACCTGGCGAGGTCCTCGTCCGGCAGGTAGGTCCGCCCCCGGTCCAGGTCCTCGACCACGTCCCGGATGAAGTTGGTGAGCTGGAAGGCGAAGCCGAGCTGGCGGGCGGGCTCCCGGGCGGCGGCGGGATCGGAGCTGCCCAGGATCGGCAGCATCATGGTGCCGATGACCGCGGCCGAGCCCTCCATGTAGTCGAGCAGGTCGCCGTACGTCGGGTACGACCTGACGGTCAGGTCCATGGCCATGCTGCGCAGGAACGACGCGAAGTCGCCGCGGTCCAGGTCGAAGACGGCGATGGTGTGCAGCACGGCGGGGAGCAGCGGGTCGTCGACCGGCTCGCCGTGCAGGCCGGCGACGAAGCGGGCCGCCCACTCCTCCAGCCGGGCGGCGCGCTCGGCCGGCGGCAGTTCCTCGGTGCGGTCGACGATCTCGTCGGCGTAGCGGGTGAAGCCGTACAGGGCGTGCACGTGCCGTCGTTTCCAGGCGGGGAGCAACCGGGTGGCGAGATAGTAGGTACGGCCGTGACGCCGGTGCAGCTCGCGGCAACGCTCATAGGCAGCGGTGAGATCGGTGTCCACCGGCCCTCCTCGAATCCGACGCAGCAATCGACGCAACCCGTAACTCTAGGGTACGCTCGCCCGCATGGCCAACGACGCAGTTGCGGGCAGTTCGCTCCGGGTGGTCGCGCCGACTCAGCCCGGAACGTCGGACGATCCGGTCCGCGGCGTACTGGCCGCGTTCACGAACGACCTGGTGAACGGGGTGGACGAGACTCTGGCGGCGTTCCTGGCCACCGAGGTCGACTCGCTCGCCGAGATCGACGCGGCGATGGGTGGGTTCGCCGCTACCGCTCGCGACTGCGTGCTGGCCGGCGGCAAGCGGGTCCGGCCGACCTTCGCGTACTGGGGCTGGCGCGGGCTGGCCGGCGGTGACGCGCCACTGCCCTCGGTGCTGCCGGCGCTCGCCGCGCTGGAACTGCTGCACACCTTCGCGCTGGTGCACGACGACGTGATGGACGCCTCCGACACCCGGCGCGGCCGGCCGACCGCGCACCGGGCCGCCGCCGCCCGGCACCGGGCGGCCGGGCACACCGGCGACCCCGAACGGTACGGCGAGGCGGTCGCCGTGCTCATCGGCGACCTCTGCCTGGTCTGGGCCGACCGGCTGATGGCGCACGCGACCGTGTCGCCGGCCCGGATGCTCGACGTGCGCCGCTGCTACGACCAGATGCGGGTGGAGACCGTCGCCGGGCAGTTCCTCGACGTGCTCGGCGAGCACGACGCTGCGCACTGGTCGGTGGACCGGGCGCTGCGGGTGGCCCGCTACAAGACGGCCGGCTACACCGTCCAGCGACCACTGCTCTTCGGCGCCGCCCTGGCCGGGGCCGAGGCGGACACCCCGCTGATCGCCGCGTACACCCGCTACGGGCTGGCCGTCGGCGAGGCGTTCCAGCTCCGGGACGACCTGCTGGGGGTCTACGGCGACCCGGCCACCACCGGCAAGCCGGCCGGTGACGACCTGCGAACCGGCAAGCCCACCGTGCTGCTGACCCTGGCCCGGCAGTTGGCCGACCCGGCCCAGCGCCGCGCCCTGGAACGGGCCGGCACGGTCACCGGGGCGCGCGAGGTCGCGCGCCTGGCGGACCTGGTCCGGGAGACCGGGGCGGTGGCCCGGGTCGAGCGGATGATCGCCGACCGGGTGACCGAGGCGCAGGCGGCGCTCGACACCGCGCCGATCGACGGCACCGCGCGGACCGCGCTGACGGGCCTCGCCACCGCCGCCACCACACGGCGGGCATGATGGGCAACTTCGCGAACGCAAGGGGGCTGGGATGCGCACCGTGAGCGGGCGTACCGACCGGGTGGTGGTCGTCGGCGCCGGGCTGGGCGGGCTGGCCTGCGCGCTGCACCTGGCCGGCAGCGGCCGGCAGGTGACCGTGCTGGAACGCGAGCCGGTGCCGGGCGGGCGCGCCGGCCGGCTCGGCGTCGACGGATACGAGTTCGACACCGGACCGACCGTGCTCACCATGCCCGACCTGATCGCCGAGGCGCTCGGCGCGGTGGGCGAGGAGCTGAGCGACTGGCTGGACCTGACCCCGCTCGACCCGGCCTACCGGGCGTACTACCCGGACGGGTCGACGCTCGACGTCATCACCGACACCACCCGGATGGCCGCCGAGATCGCCCGGGTCTGCGGGCCCCGCGAGGCGGACGGCTACCTGCGCTTCGTCGACTACGCGCGCGACCTGTGGCGCTGGGAGCGGGCGGACTTCATCGAGCGCAACCTGGACGCGCCGACCGACCTGCTCACCGGCAACCTGCTCAGGCTGCTCGCCAACGGCGCCTTCCGGCGACTCCAGACGAAGATCAACCAGTTCTTCCGGGATCCGCGTACCCAGCGGATCTTCTCCTTCCAGGCCATGTACGCCGGCCTCGCCCCGCACGACGCGCTGGCCATCTACGCGGTCATCGCGTACCTCGACTCGGTTGCCGGGGTGCGCTTCCCGCGCGGCGGCATCCACGCGGTCTCCCGCGGGATGGCCGGCGCGGCGGAGAAGCACGGCGTGCAGATCCGGTACGGCACCACGGTGACCCGGGTGGAGACCGCGCACGGCCGGGCCACCGGCGTGGTCACCGCCGACGGCGAGTTCGTCCCGGCGGACGTCGTGGTGCTCAACCCCGACCTGCCGGTCGCCTACCGGGACCTGCTGTCGGAGAGCCGGCAGCGCAAGCTCACCTACTCGCCCTCCTGCGTGGTGCTGCACGTCGGTTCGACGCAGGGCTACGGCAGGATCGCCCATCACAACATCCACTTCGGGCGGTCCTGGAGGGGCACGTTCGACGAGGTGATCCGGCGCGGCGAGCTGATGACCGACCCGTCGCTGCTGGTGACGAACCCGAGCCGGACCGACCCGTCGGTGGCCCCGGCCGGGCGGCACACCTACTACGTGCTCGCCCCGGTGCCCAACCTCCACCGGGCGCCCTTCGACTGGCCGGGTAACCTGACCCGCCGCTACACCGACCAGCTCGTGGCGACCCTAGAGGAGCGGGGCTACGTCGGTTTCGGCGACGGCATCGAGGTGCTGCGCGCGGTGACGCCGGCCGACTGGGCGGCTCAGGGCATGGCCGCCGGCACCCCCTTCGCCGCCGCGCACAGCCTCTTCCAGACCGGCCCGTTCCGCCCCTCGAACCTGCACCGGACGCTCGGCAACCTGGTCTTCGTCGGCTCCGGCACCCAACCCGGGGTGGGCGTGCCGATGGTCCTGATCAGCGGCAAGCTCGCCGCCTCGCGGATCACCGGCGGTGTCCGGTGAGCGCGGCGGAGCGGAGCCCCGCAATCGCGAACGAGAGGTTGGCACGGTGACAGCCCGAGAGAAGCACCTGGTCGAGCTGGTCGACGACGGCGGGCACGTGCTCGGCGAGACCACGGTGGCCGCCGCGCACCAGCCGCCCGGACGGCTGCACCGGGCTTTCTCGGTGCTGCTGGTGGACCCGGAGGGGCGGACCCTGCTCCAGCAGCGGGCCGCCGTCAAGACCCGCTTCCCGCTGCGCTGGGCCAACGCATGCTGTGGCCACCCGCTGCCCGGCCAGTCGCTGGTCGAGGCCGCCAACCGCCGGCTCGCCGAGGAGCTCGGCGTCGAGCCGGTCGACCTCACCGAGGTCGGGGTCTACGTCTACTACGCCGAGGACCCGGCCACCGGTCGGGTCGAATTCGAGTACGACCACGTGCTGCGCGCCGACGTGCCGGCCGACCTGCCCATCCGGCCCGATCCGGACGAGGTCGCCACCCTGCGCTGGGTCGACCCGCGCGAACTGGAACACGAGCTGGACGCCGACCCCCGCGCGTACGCGCCCTGGCTCGGCGGGGTGGTGAACCGGCTGCTGCGGCCGGCCCGTCCCGCCGGCGACGCGGCCCGGGCGGGCGCGCCGGCCGACGAGGTACCGGAGCGGTCGGGTGGCGGATGAGGCGCTGAGCGCGGGGGCCGTCGCGCGCCGGCTGGGGGTGGCGGTCACCACGCTGCGCACCTGGCACCAGCGCTACGGCCTCGGTCCCGGTGAGCACGTGCCGGGGCACCACCGGCGCTACACGCCGGCCGACCTCGCGCGCCTGGAGATCATGCGGCGGCTCACCGCGGAGG
>NZ_MUYZ01000224.1:0-11877 GCF_003013775.1 Micromonospora sp. MH33 | reverse complement strand
CCGGCGGGCGGCCCGCACCCGCGGCGCGGAGATCGCCCGGGCCGTGGTCGGCGGCGCCCGCGAGGCGCTCACCCGGCTCACCGTCTCCCTGGCCCGTGCCGAGGAGCACCGCGACGAGGTGGCCCGCGAGCGCGCCGCCCGCGAGGCCGAGCTGTCCGAGGTACGCGGCGCGGCCAAGCGGCTCGGCGCCGAGCTGGAGCGGCTGACCAGCCAGGTGCACCGGGACGAGGTGGCCCGCGCCGAGCAACGGCTGCGCATCGAGCAGCTGGAGGCGAAGGCGGCCGAGGACTTCGGCCTCGACGTGGCCACCCTGATCGCCGAGTACGGCCCCGACCAGCTCGTCCCGCCCACCGACGCCGACGTCGCCGCGGCGGAGAAGGAGGGCACGCCGGTGCCCGAGCCGGTCCGTTACGAACGGCCGGTGCAGGAGAAGCGGGCCGCCAAGGCGGAGCGGGAGCTGGCCCTGCTGGGCAAGGTCAACCCGCTGGCCCTGGAGGAGTTCGCCGCGCTGGAGGAGCGCTTCAAGTTCCTCTCCGAGCAGCTGGAGGACCTCAAGGCCACGCGCCGGGACCTGCTCACCGTTGTCAAGGACGTCGACGACCGGATCTTGGAGGTCTTCGCCAGCGCGTTCGAGGACACCGCGCGGGAGTTCGAGCAGGTGTTCACCGTGCTCTTCCCCGGCGGCGAGGGGCGGCTGGTGCTCACCGACCCGGAGGACCTGCTCACCACCGGTGTCGAGGTCGAGGCCCGGCCGCCCGGCAAGAAGATCAAGCGGCTCTCCCTGCTCTCCGGCGGCGAGCGGTCGCTCACCGCGGTGGCCATGCTCGTGGCGATCTTCCGCGCGCGGCCCAGTCCGTTCTACATCATGGACGAGGTGGAGGCGGCCCTCGACGACGTCAACCTGGGTCGCCTGATCACGCTGCTGGCCCAGCTCCGGGAGAAGAGCCAGCTCATCGTGATCACGCACCAGAAGCGGACCATGGAGATCGCCGACGCGCTCTACGGCGTGACCATGCGCAGCGGGGTCACCCAGGTGATCAGCCAGCGGCTCAACCGGGCCGACGACGAGGGGCAGGGGAACAGCGAGTGAGTCGGGAACGCGCCACGGCGCTCCTGGTGGACTTCGACGGCGTGCTGCGCCGCTGGGATCCGGCGGTGGCCGCCCGGGTCGAGCGGGAGTACGGGCTGACCGAGGGCGTCCTCGGTGAGATCGCCATGTCCTGGGGGCTGCTCCAGCCGGTGCTCACCGGCAAGGTGAGCCACGCCGAGTGGATGACCAGCGTCACCGAGGCGCTCACCCCCTCGGTCGGCGACCCGGGCCGGGCCCGGGCCGCGGTGGACGCGTGGCAGCGCTACCGGGGCGAGGTCGACCCCGACGTGCTCGCCTTCATCCGGGAGGTCCGGGCGGCCGGTGTCCGGGTCGGGCTGGGCACCAACGCCACCGACGTGCTCGACGCCGACCTGGTCGCGCTGGACCTCACCGACGAGCTGGACGTGGTGGTCAACTCGTCGGTGATCGGGGTGCACAAGCCGGCGAAGGAGTACTTCCAGGCGGCCTGCGAGGCGCTCGGGACCCCGCCGGCCCGGGTGCTGTTCGTCGACGACGAGGACCGGGCGGTGGCCGGCGCCCGGGTGGCCGGGCTCTCCGCGCACCGCTGGAGCGGTCCGGCGGACCTGCGCTACCTGCGCGCCGCGCTGGCCTACTGAGCCGGCCGGCCCGCCGGGGTGGCGGGTTCCGGTCGGCGGGACGCCGCCACCTCGCCGTGCCGCCGAGGGTCAGTCTCCGGTCACGCCGTCGATGCGCTCGCGGATCAGGTCGGCGTGGCCGTTGTGCCGGGCGTACTCCTCGATCATGTGCACGTAGACCCAGCGGAGGTTCATCTCGTCGGCGGTGCCGTCGCGGCGGGGACGCCGGAAGGTGTGGTCCAGCGACAGGCCGGCGACGGCATTCCGGGCCGCCTCGATCTCGGCGCGGAGGGTGGCGAAGGCCTCCGCCGGGTCGGCGTCGGCGATGGCGTTCAAATCCGCGTCCGGGTCCTCGGTGTAGTCGTAGAGGCCGGGGAGGTCCTCCCCGGCGGCGCGGATCCGGAACCACCAGCGCTCCACGTCGGCCAGGTGGCGGACCAGCCCCAGCAGGGTCAGGGTCGACGGCTCGACGCTCGCCGTCCGGAGCTGCTCGGCGGTCAGGCCGGCGCACTTGTGCAGCAGCGTGTCGCGGTGGTAGTCGAGCCAGCCTTCCAGCATGGTGCGCTCGTCACCGATGTAGGGCTCGTGGCTGCGGTCGATCTCGGGTGCTCTCCAGGTCATGCGGCGATGTTAGGAGGGGCCCCCGGCACCACGCGAGGCGTTAACCGGGGGCCTTCCTCACCTCAGGGCACCACCACGACCGGCCAGCGGCCGGTGCGGACCAGCCGGGTGGCGACCGAGCCGACCAGCTTGTGGCCGGCCTGCTCGGACGACCCGACCACCACCAGGTCCGCGCGGTGCTCGTCGGCCGCCTTGCACAGCTCGGCGTACGCGTCGCCGCGCCGGCACAGGAAGGTCACCGGCAGGCCCAGCTCCTCGGCGCCGCGCCGGCACTCCTCGCGCAGTTCGGCGGCCAGCTCGTCGTGGGTCTGCTGGACCGCTCCGGCCACCACCCCGGACATGATTCCCGCGTACGGGGCCGGCGAACTGACGAAGACCACCACCAGCCCGGACCCCTGCCGGCGGGCCAGCCCGGCGGCGTACGCGGCGGCGCGCAGCGAGGTGCGGCTGCCGTCGACGCCGACGAGCACCACCCGGGGCCCGTCCGTGCCGCGCTCGAA
Organism: Micromonospora sp. MH33; assembly: GCF_003013775.1. NCBI lineage: Bacteria > Bacillati > Actinomycetota > Actinomycetes > Micromonosporales > Micromonosporaceae > Micromonospora > Micromonospora sp. MH33. Next base: position 9,070 of record NZ_MUYZ01000224.1, on the reverse strand, counting down.
CGGCAGCGGCCGGGCTTCCGGGCCGTACTTCTCGCGCTCGGGTGCGTCCATCGGGTCAGTCCCGCCCGCCCGTGCGTACCACTGGGGCGGCGTCGACGGCCGCGACGGTCGACTCCCGCTCGACCTCGGCGGAGACCGCGTCGCCGTTGGTCCGGCGCAGCGGCACCTCCTTGATGAAGATCACCGCGATCAGCGCGATCAGCCCGAACGGGGCGGCGGCCAGGAAGATGTCCCCGGCGCCGTGCCCGTAAGCGGCCTCGACGACCGCGCGGATCGGTGCGGGCAGGGTGTGCACGTTCGGCAGGGCACCGCCGCTGCCGGAGCTGGACGCCGGGATGCCTAGCCCGGCCAGCCCCTCGGCGAGGTAGTCCTTGACCTTGTGGCCGAGGATCGCGCCGAGCGCGCTGACCCCGATCGCGCCGCCGAGGCTGCGGAAGAAGGCCACCACCGAGCTGGCCGCGCCGAGCTCGTGCGGGCCGACGGTGTTCTGCACGGCCAGGACCAGGTTCTGCATGGTCATGCCCAGGCCGAGGCCGATCAGCGCCATGAACACGGCGAGCCGCCAGTACGGGGTGTCCGCCCGCATGGTGCCCATCAGCGCGAAGCCGGCGGTGAGCAGCGCCGAGCCGGCCACCAGGTAACGCTTCCAGCGGCCGGTGTTGGTGATGATCCGGCCGACCACGGTGGAGGCGATCAGCAGGCCGAGGATCATCGGCAGGGTCATCAGGCCGGACATGGTCGGGCTCTCGCCGCGGCTGATCTGGAAGTACTGGCCCAGGAAGACCGAGGCGCCGAACATGCCCACGCCGACCGCGATGCTGGCGATCACGGCGAGGGTGATGGTGCGGTTGCGGAACAGGCGCGGCGGGATCATCGGCTCGGCGGCCCGGTTCTCCACCCGGAGGGCGAGCGCGCCGAGCAGCACGGCGCCGGCCACCAGGACGGCGCTCTGCCAGGACATCCAGGCGTACTTGTCGCCGGCCAGGGTGACCCAGATCAGCAGCAGCGAGACGGCCGCGGTGATCAGGGTGGCGCCCCACCAGTCGATCTTCGCCTCGCGCTTGACCACCGGCAGGTGCAGGGTCTTCTGGAGCACGACCAGGGCGAGGACGGCGAACGGCACGCCCACGTAGAAGCACCAGCGCCAGCCGAGCCAGTCGGTGTCGACGATGAGGCCGCCGATGAGCGGGCCGCCGATGGTGCCCACGGCCATCACGGCGCCGAGGTAGCCGCTGTACCGGCCGCGCTCGCGCGGGGCGATCATCGTCGCCATGATCACCTGGGCCAGGGCGGTGAGGCCGCCCGCGCCGACGCCCTGGAGCACCCGGCAGGCGATGAGCTGGCCGGTGGACTGGGAGAGCCCGGCCAGCACCGAACCCAGCACGAAGATCGTGAGGGCGAGCTGGACCAGGAGCTTCTTGCTGGTCAGGTCGGCCAGCTTGCCCCAGATCGGGGTGGTCGCCGTGGTGGCCAGCAGCGTCGAGGTGACCACCCAGGTGTACGCGGACTGGCCGTCGTGCAGCTCGGTGATGATCCGCGGCAGCGCGTTCGAGACGACCGTGGAGGAGAGGATCGCGACGAACATGCCCAGCAGCAGGCCGGAGAGTGCCTCCAGGATCTGCCGGTGGGACATGTCGACGGCGGTCGCCCGGGTGGGCGCTGTCGCCTGCGTCATCGTGGAATGCCTCCGGAGAAAGACGGGGGAAGGAGTTGCCTCGGGCAACCGTATGGCTTGGTTGCCTCAAGCAACAACCGCACGTGGCGCAGGTCTTATTCCGGCCGGATCCGGTCAGAAGGTCTCGTTGAACCGGTGCATGAGCCGGGCGAAGTCCTCGACGTCCTGTTTCGGCCAGGATTCCAGCGACCGCCGGATCTGTCCGAGTCGGGCCGCCCGCGCCGCGTCGAACCGGCGGGTGCCCTCCTCGGTGAGGCTGAGCTGGGCGGCCCGCCGGTCGGTCGGGTCCGGGTCGCGGCGGACCAGCCCCAGCGCCTCCAGGCCGCCGATCTGCCGGCTCAGCGTGCCCTTGCCGATGCCCAGCTTGCCGGCCAGGTCGGTGAGCCGGGTCGAGCCGGACCGGCGCAGCCAGAGCAGCAGCCCGTAGGCGTTGGGCTCCAGGTTGGGATGGACCTCCCGGGCGATCTCCCAGGACAGCGCGCGCCCACGCCGCAGCAGCGCGGTCAGTTCGTGCTCCACGGCGCGCAGGCTCTCGTCCACGCTGAGAGGGTACTCACACCTCGTCGCTGAGCCGCTGCCGCGCCACCGTGCGCAGGTGCCCGTCGCTGGTGGTGCCCTCGATCACCACGTCGGCCGCCCGGCCCTGGTGGGTCAGCGTGGCCACCGCGTTGCCGAAGTAGGGCCCGGCCAGCTTCTTCCACCGCACCAGCGGGCGGCGTACCCCCGCCGAGCGGGCCAGCGCCCGGGCGGCTCCGGCCGGCCCCGGATTCCAGCCGAGCCGCATCAGCGGGCGCATCCCGGCCGGCACCTGGTTGTGGATCGGGGAGCAGGTGAGCTGGTGCACCGGGGTGCGTACGCTCCGGTCGGCGAACCGGGCCCGGGCCACGTACGAGTGGTGCACGTCCCCGGAGAGCACGCTGATCGAGGCCGGCCGGGAGTACGCCGGGCCGGCGCCGACCCGCGCCCCCTCGTGCGGCGCGGTGCCGCTGCCCAGCCGGGCGAACAGCTCGCCCAGCGCCTCGAAGGAGCGCCGGAACGAGGCCCAGTGCTCCAGGTCCAAGGCCCGCCGCATCCGCTCGGCCAGCTTGGCGACCGCGGGCCGGGGGGAGGCGGCCAGCTTCTCGTTCCAGGACTCCACATGGTGGATGCCGGGCGGCAGCAGCCAGGGCAGCGAGGCGCCGACCACCAGGTGGTCGTAGACGCCGTGCGCCCGGTCCAGGAACCAGGACCACTCGCCCGGCGGCAGCATCGCCCGGTTGCCGGAGTCGAGCACCCGGCTGGAGCGGTTGTCCAGCATGACCAGGCGGGTCCGCCCCAGGTCCAGCGCGTAGCTCCACTGGTACTGCACGGCCCGCCAGCGCTCGGTGTCGTGCGCGACGTCGGCCTCCTGGTCGACCCGCTCGCCGAACTCGTGCAGCACGCCGGTGGCGTCCTCGGCGGCCATTACCTTGGCGTACACCGGGTCGGCGGCGATCTCGTCGGGGGCCAGGTTGCCCAGGTGCTGGTAGACCCAGTAGGAGGCCAGGCCGCTGCGGATCCGCTCCGCCCACCAGGGCTGGGTGCGCATGTCCGCCCGCCAGGACGCCGAGGTGTTCCAGTCGTCGATGATCTCGTGGTCGTCGAAGATCATCACGCTCGGCACGGTGGAGAGCAGCCAGCGGATCTCCGGGTCGCGCCAGGACTCCAGGTAGAGCTTGGTGTACTCGTCGAAGCTGACCACCTGGGTGGCCGGCGCGCCCTTCGGGCGGCGCCGCCGCCGCTTGAGCAGCCGGCGCACGGTCGGCGAGGTCTCGTCGGCGTAGACCTGGTCGCCGAGGAGCACCAGCAGGTCGGGCAGCGAGTCCGGGTCCGGGGCCGCGATCAGCCGCCGGGCGTACGCGTCCAGCGCGTCCGGGGGCAGCCGGCGGGCCGTGGCGTGCTGGGTGGTCTCCCGGCAGGAGCCGAAGAGCAGGGACACCGGCTGGTCCCGGTCGTCCGCCGCCCGGGTCCGGATCACGCTGGCCGGGAAGCCGCTCTCCGGCACCGGCCAGGCCACCTCGTCGTCGATCAGCACCTCGTAGGTCGTGCTGCTGTCCGGGGCCAGCCCCGACACCACCACGATCGCGTAGTGGTGGTCGTACGCCGAGAAGGTGGGCGCGCTGCCGGTGGCCCCGCCGGCCGTGCGGACGGTGACCACCGCGGGGGCGCTGGTCTCCACCCAGACGGTGGCGCGCGTGCCCACGACCCGGCGCAGCAGCGGGCCGATGAGCAGACGGGGACCGGTCACGGCGCACCTCCGACGAAGATCATTAACCCTTTCCTACCCGGCCGGCGGTTGCGGCACGCCTTCCAGCCGCGAGCGTACTCGCAGCTTGTTCACGTGCCGAGGCGGTGAGTGGGACGCCGTCGCCGGCATCTGACAGGATTTCGGGCATGAAGGAATACCTCCTCGTCGCACTCGCCCTGCTTGGCGTGCTGATCCTCGGCGGCCTCAGCCTCGTGGTGCCCCGGCTGCGCCGGCGCCCCGAGCCGCCGCTGCCGGAGACGGAGGTCGACACCCGGGCCGAGGAGGACCTGGCCGGGCCGCCGGTCGAAGCGGCGGAGTCGGACCTCCGCACCGGCGTGCTGGTCGAGCCGCCGCCCGTGGTCGAGGCGCCGCCGCTGCCCACCATCGAGGTCCCCGAGCCCACCGCCGGCCGGCTGGTCCGGCTGCGCTCCCGGCTGTCCCGCTCGCAGAACGTCTTCGGCAAGGGCCTGCTCGGCCTGCTCAGCCGGGACCGCCTCGACGAGGACACCTGGGAGGAGATCGAGGACAGCCTGATCACGGCCGACGTCGGCATCGACTCCACCCGCGAGATCGTCGACCGGCTGCGCGAGCAGACCCGGGTGCTCGGCACCCGGTCGGTCGACGAGCTGCGCACGCTGCTCGCCGCCGAACTGGTCAACGCGCTCGACCCGACCCTGGACCGGTCGCTGAAGACCGCCCCCAAGGAGGGCGTCCCGGCGGTGCTGCTGGTGGTCGGGGTCAACGGGGCCGGCAAGACCACCACCTGCGGCAAGATCGCCCGGGTGCTCATCGCGGACGGCCGGACCGTGCTGCTCGGCGCGGCCGACACCTTCCGGGCCGCCGCCGCCGACCAGTTGGAGACCTGGGGCGGCCGGGTGGGCGCGGAGACCGTCCGCGGCCCCGAGGCCGCCGACCCGGCCAGCGTCGCCTTCGACGCGGTCAAGCGGGGCATCGACACGGCGGTCGACACCGTGCTGGTGGACACCGCCGGCCGGCTGCAGAACAAGGTCGGCCTCATGGACGAGCTGGGCAAGGTCAAGCGGGTCGTGGAGAAGCACGGCCCGATCGACGAGACCCTGCTGGTGCTCGACGCCACCACCGGGCAGAACGGCCTGGAGCAGGCCCGGGTCTTCACCGAGGTGGTCAACGTGACCGGCGTGGTGCTGACCAAGCTCGACGGGACCGCCAAGGGCGGCATCGTGATCGCCGTGCAGCGCAAGCTGGGCATCCCGGTGAAGCTGGTCGGCCTCGGCGAGGGCCCCGACGACCTGGCCCCGTTCGACCCGGCGCAGTTCGTCGACGCGCTGCTCGGCAATGAGCCGCTCGCCCGGGACGCGTAGCCTCGACGTGACGACTGACGATCGCGCCTACGCGGGGTGGCGCGACCCCAGCCACCCGTCGCCGCGCCTCGGGAGACCGTACGTGACTTCGCAGGAGATCCCGCTGCACGGCGGGAACGTGAGCACCGTGGTCCGGGTGGGCGACACGGTCCGGCGCAACGCGGGCCCGTGGACCCCCTCGGTGCACGCGCTGCTGCGGCACCTGGAGTACGTGGGCTTCACCGGCGCGCCCCGCGCACTGGGCATGGACGAGCGCAACCGCGAGGTCCTGTCGTACCTGGAGGGGGAGTGCGGGGAGTACCCGCTGGCCCCGCACTGGGTCACCGACGAGGCCCTGGTCACCGTGGCGACCATGCTGCGGATGTTCCACGACGCCCAGTACGGCTTCACCCCGCCGCCCGGGGCGGTCTGGCGCTCGTTCGGCCCGCCCCCGCCGGACACCGAGGTGATCTGCCACCACGACGCCGCCCCGCACAACGTGATCTGGCGGCCCGACGGCACCCTCGGGCTGATCGACTTCGACCTGGCCTCGCCCGGCGCCCGGATCTACGACGTGGCGTACGCGGCCTGGACCTGGGTGCCGATCTTCTCCGACCGGGACTCGATCACCCTCGGCTGGAAGCACCCGGACCGGCCGCGCCGGCTGCGCCTCTTCGCCGACGCGTACGGGCTGATCCCGCGGGACCGGCACCGGCTGATCCGGACCATCCGCAAGCGGATCGTCGACCACGTGGAGGGCATCCGGCGGATGGCCGCGGCCGGGGAGCCGGCGTTCGTCCGGATCGTGCACAAGGGCCACCTGCGCCGGCCCATGCGCGACCTGCGGCTGCTCGACTACGAGCGGCACGCCCTGGAGTACGCCCTGCGCTGACCGCGTGTCGAGAAGGAGTGGCCGGTTCCGTGTCGGACCGGCCACTCCTCCCGTTTTCCCCAGGCATGATCGTCGTTCTTCACACGCCGGAAACAACCCGTCACGCGTCGGAAATCGAGCGGTGTCGGTGAAGGAAACAGCCGCCGACCAAGCTTCCGCGCAACCGGCTGACGGGCGATGCTGCCAGGCCTCAGTCGGAGGGAGGAATACGACACCGAGAGGAGGCAGCGTGGAGATCGATACCGGGAACACTGCCTGGCTGCTTGTTTCGACTGCGCTCGTGCTGCTCATGACGCCCGGTCTGGCCCTGTTCTACGGCGGGCTGAACCGTTCCAAGGGCATGCTGAACATGATGATGATGAGCTTCTCGTCCATCGGGCTCGTCAGCATCCTGTGGCTTTTCTACGGCTTCACCGTCGCTTTCGGCGAGGGCGGCAAGTTCATCGGTGACCTGGGCCAGTACCTGGGCACCAAGACGTTCGTCGGTGAGAGCGACCTGTGGGGCGAGACCGGTATCCCGCTCTACGTCTTCATCGCCTTCCAGATGATGTTCGCCGTCATCACCGTCGCGCTGATCAGCGGGGCGCTGTCCGACCGGACGAAGTTCGCCGGCTGGCTGGTGTTCGCGGCCGGCTGGGCCACCCTGGTCTACTTCCCGGTCGCCCACATGGTCTGGGGCGGCGGCCTGATCGGCGGCGACATCGGCGCCCTCGACTTCGCCGGTGGCACGGCGGTGCACATCAACGCCGGCGCCGCGGCGCTCGCCCTCGTGCTGGTCCTCGGAAAGCGGGTCGGCTGGCCCCGGGAGAGCGCCAAGCCGCACAACATCCCGCTGGTCGCCCTCGGCGCCGGTCTGCTCTGGTTCGGCTGGTTCGGCTTCAACGCCGGCTCCGAGCTGACCGCCGACGGGGTCACCGCGCTGGCCTTCATGAACACCCAGGTCGCCACCGCCGCCGCGCTGCTCGGCTGGATCGTGGTGGAGTGGGTGCGCGACGGCAAGCCGACCCTGGTGGGCGCTTCCTCGGGTGCGGTGGCCGGTCTGGTCGCCATCACCCCGGCGTGCGCCTTCATCACCCCGGCCGCGGCGGTGCTGCTGGGTCTGGTCGCCGGTGCGGTCTGCGCCCTGGCCGTGGGCCTGAAGTACCGGCTCGGCTACGACGACTCCCTCGACGTGGTCGGCGTGCACTTCGTCGGCGGGTGGATCGGCTGCCTGTGGATCGGCCTGTTCGGCACCGCCTCGGTCAGCTCGCTGGTCGCCAGCGACGGCCTGCTGGTCGGCGGTGACGCCACCCTGCTGGGCAAGCAGGCGCTGGGCGCGCTGATCGTCACCGCCTACTCCTTCGTCATCGCGTACGCCCTCGGCTTCGTGATCGACAAGACGATCGGGTTCCGGATCTCCGCCGAGGCGGAGGTCGAGGGCATCGACGTCGCCGAGCACGCGGAGAGCGCCTACGATCTGTCGCCCACCACGGGCGGCAGCGGGGGCGCGTTCGCGATGGCCGGGATCGGCGCCACCAAGCCGGCCCCGGAGCCCACCGACGCGGCGGAGGAGCCCGCCGAGCCGGTCAGCGAGAAGGTCGCCGGTTAACGTTCCTGGGATGGAGGGGTTGGACATGAAGCTGGTGACCGCGGTCATCAAGCCGTACCAGCTGGACGCGGTGAAGGAGGCCCTGCACGCCCTCGGCGTGGCCGGCCTGACCGTCAGCGAGGTCCAGGGCTACGGCCGGCAGAAGGGGCACACCGAGGTCTACCGGGGTGCCGAGTACACGGTCGAGTTCCTGCCCAAGATCCGGGTCGAGGTGCTCACCGACGAGATGGACGTCGACAAGATCGTCGACGCCATCGTGGGCGCCGCCCGGACCGGCAAGATCGGCGACGGAAAGGTCTGGGTGACCGGCGTCGAGGAGGTCGTCCGGGTCCGTACCGGCGAGCGCGGGCTCGACGCCCTCTGACGCCGGAGCCGACCGACGTGACCTCGTTGACCACGACGACCAGCCCCACCGGGGACGGCCCGCCCGTGGTCAACGAGGTCGCCGGCGTACCCGGGGGGATCGGCGCCGAGGCCCGGGCGGCGCGGGCCGACGCCCTGGACGCCTGGCTTCGCGGCATCCTCCCCGGGCGGGAGGGGATCGCGCTGATCGCGGTCGGCGGACTCGGCCGCCGCCAGTGCGCCCCCTACGGCGATCTCGACCTGGTGCTGCTGCACGCCGGGGTGCCCGGCACCGACGAGCTGGCCGCCTCGCTCTGGTACCCCATCTGGGACGCCGGGCTGCGGCTGGACCACTCGGTGCGGACCGTCGCCGAGGCGCTCTCCGTCGCCCAGGACGACGTCAAGGTCGCCCTCGGCCTGCTCGACGCCCGGTTCCTGGCGGGCGACCGGGCGCTCGCCGACCAGCTCATCCACACCGCCACCGACCACTGGCGGCGCACCGCCGTCCGGCAGCTGCCGAAGCTGCGCGAGATCACCGAAGCCCGCTGGGCCACCCACGGCGAACTGGCCTTCCTGCTCGAAGGTGACCTCAAGGAGGCGGCCGGCGGGCTGCGCGACGTGGGCCTCCTGCGCGCCATCGCCACCGCCGGCGTCACCGACGCGCTGCGCCCCGCCGTGCACGCCGCGCACCGCCGGCTGCTGGACACCCGCGACGCCCTGCACCAGCAGGTCGGCCGCCGGGTCGACCGGCTCGTCGCCCAGGAACGCGACGGCGTCGCTGCCCTGCTGGGCCTGCGGCAACTTCAGCTCGGCGCGTCTGACCCCGCGCAACGACCTGAAGCCGTCGCCGAAGCCGGCGACGGGGACGCGCTGCTGCGCCGGGTGGCCGGGGACGCCCGGACCGTCAGTCACGCCCTCGACGACGCCTGGCGGGCCGCCGACCGGCTCCGCGCCGGCCGGCACCGGACCGCCGGCGGTCGGCCGCTGC
>NZ_MUYZ01000223.1:0-11883 GCF_003013775.1 Micromonospora sp. MH33 | reverse complement strand
GGGCCGGGTCGGCGTCGAGGCGTACCCGGCGCAGCGCGGCGGCGAACGCGGCGAGCGCCTTCTCCTCGGCGGCCGGATCGGGCAGCGCGAGCAGCGCCCCGACCGCGTGGTCGTCGACGGCGCTGGTCAGCGCGGTGAGCTTGGCCTCCCGCAGCGCCTGGCCGACCGCCTCGGCGAGGTCACGCAGCCGGGCCGGGCCGGCCTCCTGGCCGGTGTCGGGGCCTGGCCCGCCGCCCTCGGCCGGGTCGTCGGCCCGGTGCCGGACCACCACGCCGACCAGGTGCCGGCGGTCCAGGGTGACGCCGAGCGCCTTGGCCCGCAGCGCCACCTCGTCCACCGGGCGGGAGTGGTCGATCAGGGCGTTGAGCAGGGTGCGGTGGATCTGCCGTTCCAGCCCCTCGGCGTCGCGCCGGATCAGCCGGCCCAGGGCGAGGGTGGAGGCGGCCCGCTCGATCAGGATGGTGAGCCGGGTGGGCGGGGTCATGCCCGGGCCCGCGCCGGCCTCGGGATCCCGACGCGGATGCGGCGGCCCCCAGCGGCCCACCGGCGCGCCGCCGACCGGCGTGGCACTGACCGGCGCGCCATCGACAGGCGTGGCGCCATCGGTCGGCGTGGCGGCGCCCGTCGGCGTGGCGCCCGTACCTGCCGCGGTGGCGCCTTCCGGCGTGGCGGTGCCGGCGTCGGCCGACCCACCGTCGTACCCGTCGGACGGGCGGCCGGTCACCCCGCCGTCGGCGGCCGTGGTGGCCGGGCCCGCGTCGTCGGACACCGGCCGGTCCTCCGGGTCGGCCGGCGCCCGGTGGGGACCGCGGGTGGTCAGCTCGGCGCCGGCGGGCCAGCGCAACAGCAGCCGCCCCCAGTCCTGGCCACGGGCGCCGACGGTGGTCACCAGCCACCCGCTGTCCGGGTCGTACGCGGTGCGCCCGCCCGGCCGGATCCGTCGGGAGTGCTGCTCCCAGCCGTCCAGCAGCAGCTCGGCGCTCTCCCCCGCCGTGTCGTACGCGAGCACCTGCCGGGACAGGTTCTCCAGCACCACCGGGCACCCGGCCAGCTCGGCCGCCTGCCGGACCACCTCGGCCGGCTCGGCGCCCTCCACGGACAGTTCCGTGAACCGCTGGTGGATCTCCTCGGTGGCGCGCAGCTCGGTGAGCTGGGCGTCCACGATCAACGCGTGCACCGCCTCGGTGATCCGCACGAACGGGGTGGCCCGGCGCAGCTCGACCAGGGGCAGCCCGCGCCGCTCGGCGGCGGCCGCCATCACCCGGGGCACCCCGCTGACGTAGCGGCGGCCCAGCTCCACCACCAGCCCGGAGACCCCGACGTCGGCCAGGTCGCCGATGAACGCGCGCAGCCCGGCGTCGTCGGCGGGCAGCCCGATCCCGGTGGTGAGCACCAGCTCGCCCCCGCCGAGCAGGGTGGCGATGTCGGGCACCTCGGCCACGTGCACCCAGCGCACCGGCCGGTCCAGGCCCGCGTCCCCCGCGACGAGGCGCGGCGCGCCGTGGCGCACCGGCACCAGGGCAAGCACCTCACGGACGGTAGGGAACACGGGCGACACGCTACCCTGCGTCACCGCCGATTCCGAGCGTGCCGGGCGGCCCCCCGCCCGTCGATCACCACGGATGAGCTGGGCTGCGGTGTTCAACCAGCGCGTCACAGCGGGTCGTCGCGGCCCAGCTCCCAGCAGGCCACCGCGGTGGCGGCGGCGACGTTGAGCGAGTCCACCCCGCGCCGCATGGGGATCACCACCCGGACGTCGCTGGCGACCATCGCGGCCCGGGTCAGGCCGGCCCCCTCGGCCCCCATGAGCAGGGCCGCGCGGGCCCGTTGCCCGGCGTCGAGGCGCTGGATCGGCACCGCGTCCGACGCGGGCGTCATGGCCAGCACCGTGAAGCCCGCCGCCCGGACCTGGCCGAGCGCGTCCGGCCAGGGCGACAGCTTCGCGTACGGGATGGCGAAGACCTCGCCCATGCTGACCCGGACGCTGCGCCGGTAGAGCGGGTCGGCGCAGGTCGGCGAGAGCAGCACGGCGTCCACCCCGAGCGCCGCCACGGCCCGGAAGATCGCGCCGAGGTTGGTGTGGTTGTTGAGGTCCTCCAGGATCACCACCCGCCGGGCGGTGGCCAGCACCTCGGCGGCGGACGGCAGCGGCTTGCGGTGGAACGAGGCGAGCACGCCCCGGTGCACGTGGAAGCCGGTGGCCTGCTGGAGCACCTCGGGGGTGGCCGCGTAGACCGGGGTGTCGCCGGTGTCGAGGTCGGCGAGCTGGTCCACCCGCTTCGCGTCGACCAGGTACGACCGGGCCGGGTAGCCGGCCCGCAGCGCCCGCCGCAGCACCAGCTCGCCCTCGGCGATGAACAGCCCGTGCGGGGGCTCCCAGCGGGTCCGCAGCTCCACGTCGGTCAGCGCGCGGTAGTCGGCGATCCGGTCGTCGTCGGGGTCGGTGATCTCGTGGACGGGCACCGCACGATTCTGCCTGGTCCGTCGGGCCGGTCCGGCGCGGCCCGCCTTTCCGCCGCCCGGTCAGGGCCGCTCGTAGCGCAGCAGGACCGACCGGCCGTCGAAGCCGCGGGTCCCGGTCAGCCGGAGGTCGAGGCGGTCCTTGCCGGGGAAGACCGGGGTGCCGCCGCCCAGCACGACGGGGTGCACCACCACCTGGTACTCGTCGATCAGCCCCAGCTCGGTCAGCGCCGCCGCGGCGCCGGAGCCACCGGTGAGCAGCAGGTCCCGACCCGGCTGCGCCTTCAGCTCGGTGACCTCGGCGGCCAGGTCCCGGCCGATCACCCGGGCGCCGTACTCGGCGCTCTCCAGCGTGCGCGAGATGACGATCTTCGGGGTGCGGGCCCAGATCGGGGCGAACCGCACGTCGTGCGGGTCCTGGGAGGTCTGCTCCACGCGGGGCCAGTACCAGGACATCAATCCCCACACCTTGCCGCCGTAGAGGAAGGCGTCGGCCCGGTCGGTCAGTTCGAGGGAGTACGCGGACAGCTCCAGCCCCATGACCGGCCAGTCGAACTCCCCGTTCGGCCCCTCGATGAAGCCGTCGACCGACTGGTGCACCCAGTGGATGAGCTTGCGCATGGTGTCTCTCCTCGCTCGGTGCCGCCCCGGCGGGCGCGCTCACCGGTGGGTCGGAGCCAGCCGACCGGATCCGACAGCCGGCGCGGATCTTTTCTCCGGAGACTTGCCGAGGGTGACTACCGTCCGGATCCGTGGCCCGTTCCGTGCTGATCGCCCTGGTCGGTGTCGACGGCTCCGGCAAGAGCACCCAGGCCAGGGCCCTCGCCCGCCGGCTGACGGCCCGGGGGATCCCGGCGACCTACTTCGAGAACGCCGGTGGGCGGCCGCTGTGGAACCAGCTGGCGCGGGCGCTCGGCCGGGCGGACGGGGTGGCGCTGTTCGGCCGTACCCTCTATCCGGCGCTGGAGGCGACGGTCCGCGCGCTGGCGATGGCCCGCACCGTGCTGGTGGCGCGGTTGACCGGGCGCACGGCGGTGCTGGACCGGTGGACCTGGTGCCAGGAGGTCGTCATGGCCGCCCGCGGCGACCGCGGCCGGCGGGCGGTCCGGGCCGGGTACGCGATCTTCCCGCGCCCGGCCATGGTCTGCTTCCTGGCCACCTCGCCGGAGGTCGCGCAGCGGCGGGTGGCCGCCCGGGGCATCGACACCGAGGAGTTGGCGCACCTGCGCGCGCTGGACGCCGCCTACCGGGCCCTGCCCGACTTCACCTCGTTCGTGACCGTGGACGGCGACGCCGGCCCCGACGAGGTGGCCGCCGCCCTGGACCGCGCGGTGTCACCCCTGGTGAGCGGTTGAGCCGGATCTCGGCGAGTTGCCGTTCGTCGTGACCGGCAACTCGCCGAGATCTCCGGAAACCGGTCAGCCGCGGCCGCGGCCCTGGAGCCAGCGGAGCAGGTCCGAGGGGAGGTTGCGGTCCTGCTGGCGCTGCTCGGGCTGCGGGGTGGGTCGCGGCTGCGGGCGTTGCGGGTCCCCGGCCAGCTCACGGCTCGGCGCGGTGAAGTCCTTCACCGGCTTGCCGTCCACCGCCGTCCTGATCACCCGGGCGACCGCGTCGATCACCTTGGCCTGCACCGCCGAGCCGACCAGGTCGGTCGAGTCGTCGGGGTTGGCCGCGATGCCGGCCACGGCCACCTGCGGGGTGAACCCGACGAAGGTCTCGGTGGCGTTCTGCTCGGAGCTGCCGGTCTTGCCGGCCACCGGGCGGCCGACGATCCGGTTGACCGAGGTGGCGGTACCGCCGTTGCACTGCCCGTACGCCGACTGCTGGCCGACCGGGCAGCGGGCCGCGTCGGTGGCCGCCCGGGCCACGTCGGCGTCCAGCACCTTCCGGCAGGAGGGCTGGCCGACGTCGACCTTCTCGCCGTTGGCCGCGGTCACCGAGACCACCGGCAGCGGCGAGCAGTACGTCCCCTCGGCGGCCACGGTGGCGTACGCGTTGGCCAGGTCGAGCGGGGTGGTGGCGGCCACGCCGAGGGTGAACGCGCCCCAGTTCTCCGCGTCGTCCTTGGCGAAGGCGGCGTCGGAGTCGGCCCGGAAGGTGATGCCGAGCCGCTGCGCCATCTCCACCACCTTGTCCTCGCCGACCTGCTCGGCCAGCCAGACGAAGTAGGTGTTCACGGAGCGGCCGAAGCCGTCCCACATCATCCGGTAGCCGTCCATCCACTCCGGGTTGGCGTTGGCCGGGCACCACTTGCCGGCGCAGTTGCCCTCGTCGTCGGAGGCGTAGCGGGTGGGCAGCTTGGCCGGGGCGTCGAAGCCGGTGGCGAGCGGCTTGCCGGCCTCCAGCGCGGCGAGCATGGTGAACAGCTTGAAGGTCGAGCCGGCCTGGTAGCCGTCGACGCTGGCGCCGCCGGAGATCAGCGGGTTGACGGTGTTCGGGTGGTTGGCCTGCCCGGCCGGGTTGTCGGCGAGGCTGTAGTGCCGGTTGACCGCCATGGCGAGCACCCGGCCGGTGCCCGGCTCGACCGCGGCGATCGGCAGGGCGCGCTTGTTGCCGTAGCCGTAGACGCTGGTGGCCTGCTTCTGGGCGGTCTGCTGGATCTTCGGGTCGAGCGTGGTGACCACGCTGTAGCCGCCCCGGCGCAGCGCCTGCTCGCGCTCCTTGACCGTGTTCCCGAAGGCCGGCTGGGCGAGCCACCACTGGCGCAGGTAGTCGCAGAAGAAGCCCCAGTCGTCGTGCCCCTGGGCGACGGCCGTGCAGCCGTTGGGCTGGGCGGTCGGGTGCAGGGTGAGCGGCTCCGCCTTGGCCGCGGCCGCCTGCTGCGCGGTGATCGCGCGGGTCTCGGCCATCGAGTCGAGCACGTACCCCCGGCGGGCGAGCGCCTGGTCCTTGTCGCCGTCGATCGGGCTGTACTCGTCCGGCGACTGGACCAGGCCGGCGAGCAGCGCCGCCTCGCCCAGGGTCAGGTCGGCCGGGGCCTTGCCGAAGTAGCGCTGGCTGGCCGCGGCGACGCCGTACGCGCCGGAGCCGAAGTACGCGATGTTGAGGTAGCGGTTGAGGATCTCGTCCTTGCTGAGCGTCTTCTCCAGCGCGTTCGCGTACCGGATCTCCTGGAGCTTGCGCCCGACGGTCTGCTCGGTGGCGGCCTGCCGCTCCTCGGCGGTGCGGGTCGGGTCGGTCTTGAGCACGTTGCGGACGTACTGCATGGTCAGCGTCGAGCCGCCCTGCTCGGTGCCGCCGCCCTTGACGTTGGCGACCAGGGCGCGGGCGATGCCGCGCAGATCGGCCCCGCCGTGGGAGTAGAAGCGGCGGTCCTCGGCGGCGATGATCGCCTGCCGCATCACCGGGGCGATCTCGGCGAGGGGAACGTCGGAGCGGTTGACGTCGTAGAACGTGGTGATCAGGGTCTTGCCGTCGTTGGCGTAGAGGTAGGAGCGCTGCGGCTGCGCGGGGGTGCGCAGCGCGTCGGGCAGCTCCGCGTACGCGCCCAGGCTGGCCTTGGCGGCGAGCCCGCCGAGCAGGCCGCCGGGAAGCGCGGCGACCGCGAGGACGAGCCCGGCGAGGACGCCGGCGAGCAGCACGGTGAAGAGCCGCGACAGCGGCGACCGGGGAGACGGCATGGACCCCAGGATTACCGCGAATGCGGCGTTTCGGCCACCCCGCCAGGCAACTGTCAGTTACCTCACGGCAACCTCTCAGCTCGGCGGGGACAGAACCGGATGGAACCGGTCAGCCGGCGGCCAGGGGGCCGTTGGGGGGTGGGGCGGGGGTGGCCGCCACGCTGGCCGCGACGGCGTCGCGGGCGATCGTCGCGGGGACGAGGCGCCCGGAGCGGTAGCCGATGCCGAGGCCGGAGACCAGCACGAAGATCGCGCCGAAGGTCTGCAGCGAGCCGATCAGCGCGCCGCCCAGGCCGACCAGCGGGGCGGCGATCATCAGCATGATCCCGTCGCCGTAGGAGAACATCCCGGACCGGGCGACCGACCAGCCGGTGAGGAACCAGCCGAGGCTGTAGCAGGTGGCGCCGACCAGGACGACGGTGCGCGCCGTGGTGCCGAAGACCGGCGCCTGCTCCTCCAGCCCGGCGAAGGGCAGCATCAGCACCATCCCGCCGATGCTGGCCAGCAGGCCGACGAGGGCGATCCGCCGGCACCGGGTGGCGGCGAGCAGGCCGGCGAGCGCCAGCAGGGCGAGCAGCCCGAGCCAGACCGCGGCCACCCAGCCGACCAGGTAGAGCGGCTGGCCGTCGGCCGGGTAGGGGTCGTTGCCCACCCCGCCGTCGCTGGCCATGGCCACCAGGCCGTAGAGGACCGCGTACGCGGGCAGCAGCCAGACCGCCGCGCGGGCGAACCGGCGGACCGACCAGGCCCAGCTCGCGTCGGTGGCCGGGGCGGCCGGCCCGGGCTCGGAGACGAACGGCAGCACCCCGAACCCGCCCCCGGTACGCCGGGTGCCGAGCGGCCCGGCCGGGTCGTGCGCGCCGGGGACCGGGGTCCTGGAGAACAGCCGGTTGGCCGGATCCTTCATGCGTCACCTCGCTCCGCTTGCGGGTGGCGCGGGACGCGCGACGGCGCCCCGGTCCTGCTCACCACCCGTCCTCAGACCGATCGTGGCAGGCGCCGGGGCGCCGTATGAGTGATTCTCGGATTTGCCGGTGGGGTACCCGCTCAGCCCCGTTCGCGCTGGTCCGACGGGTCGTTGAGCAGGCTCTGCGGGGAGACCGGCTCGGGCGCCGGCAGCCCCTGCGGGGCGTTGCCGCCGGTGGCCTGCGCCTCGGCCACGCGTACCTCGTCGTGGATCTCCTGGGCCGCGGTGGCGGCGGCGTGCGCGGCCTCGGCGGCCTCCCGCTCCACCTCGCTTGCGCTCTTGGTGGCCTCCGGCGACGGCACGTCGCCGACCATGTTGGCCAGCCCGCCGAGCGCGCCGCCCATGCCCTCGAGGGCCTTGGTCAGCTCGGTCGGGACGATCCAGACCTTGTTGGCGGTGCCGTTGGCGATCTGCGGCAGGGCCTGGAGGTACTGGTAGGCGAGCACCTTCTGGCTCGGGTTGGCCTGGTGGATCGCGTCGAAGACGGTACGGATCGCCTTGGCCTGGCCCTCCGCCTGGAGGATCCGGGCCTGCCGGTCACCGTCGGCGCGCAGCACGGCGGCCTGCTTCTCACCCTCGGCCGTGAGGATCTGCGACTGCTTGTGCCCCTCGGCGTTGAGGATGGCGGCGCGGCGGTCCCGCTCCGCGCGCATCTGCTTTTCCATCGAGTCACGGATGCTCGGCGGCGGCTCGATCGCCTTGATCTCGACCCGGGTCACCTTGATGCCCCACCGGCCGGTGGTCTCGTCCAGCACCCCGGAGAGGTGCCGGTTGATCTCCTCGCGGCTGGTCAGCGCCCGCTCCAGGTCCAGCGAGCCGATCACGTTGCGCAGCGTGGTGACGGTGAGCTGCTCGATGGCCTGCAGGAAGTTGGAGATCTCGTAGGTGGCGCGGACCGAGTCGACCACCTTGAAGTAGAGCACCGTGTCGATCGAGACGACGAGGTTGTCCGAGGTGATCACCGGCTGCGGCGGGAAGCTGACCACCTGCTCCCGCATGTCGACCTTGGTGCGCACCGCGTCGATGTACGGCACCAGCAGGTTCAGCCCCGGGTTCAGGGTCCGCTTGTACTTGCCCAGCCGCTCGACCACGTCCTGGCGCTGCTGCGGCACGATGCGCACCGCCTTCACCAGCGTCACCACGACGATCACGGCGACGGCGATCAACACGATCGCTGCAAACTCCATATCTTCACCTTTTTTCTTCGGGCAGTCCGCCCGGGGTGGAAATCTCGTCCTGCCAGACCAGGGCGGTAGCGCCCCGGACCTTTATCACCTGCACCCGCTCGCCCACCGCGTAGCTGCGCGTCGCGTCGTACGACCGGGCCGTCCACAGCTCACCGTCGATCTTGACGAGGCCCCGCTCGGCGTCCACCGGCTCCAGCACCATCGCGCTGGACCCCTCGATCGCCTCGACCCCGAACGGCTGGTCGCCGCTCTCCAGCGCCGGCATGGCGTGCCGTTTGATGACCGGCCGGACCAGGGCCACCGACAGCGCGGAGACCACCGCGAAGACCAGTGCCTGGAGCGCGACCGGCGCGCCGAGCGCCGCGGCGCCCGCGGCGGCGAACGCCCCGGCCGCGAACATGATCAGGAAAAGCGTCGTCGTGAAGATCTCGGCGACCGCCAGCAGCACACCCAGCACGATCCAGAACACGGCGTCCACCCTTAGATCGTGACACGCCGACGCACGCAGCAACGACCCGCATGATCACCTAAGCTCGGCACCGCGCCGACGACCGCCGAGGAGGACGCCATGGCCCTGTTGCCCGAGACCGCCCGACAGGTCGACCTGCTGGTCGCCCGGGCCCAGGCGGAGGGGCGCGGCCCCTCGCTCGCCCTCGGGGTGGTCCGCGACGGCGGTCTGGCGCACGTCGCGCTCGCCGGCGAGCAGCCCCGCCCCGACGCGGACCTCCAGTACCGGATCGGCTCGATCAGCAAGACCATGACGGCCGTGCTGGTGATGCAGCAGCGCGACGCCGGCCGGCTGGCGCTGGACGACCCGCTGGACAGGCACCTGCCCGGCACCCCGGTCGGCGCGCTCACCCTGCGCCAGTTGCTCGGGCACGCCAGCGGCCTGCAGCGGGAGCCGGACGGGCTGTGGTGGGAGCGGGCCGCGGGCGCCGACCTGGCGACCCTGCTCGCCGGGCTCACCCCGGCGAAGATCGCCCACCCGCCGCACCACGTCTACCACTACTCGAACCTGGCGTACGGGCTGCTCGGCGGAGTGCTGGAGCGGATCACCGGCACGCCCTGGGCCGACCTGCTCCGCGAGCGGCTCCTCGAACCGCTCGGCATGCGCCGCACCACCTACCACCCGACCGAGCCGTACGCCCGCGGCTACGTGGTGCACCCCTGGCACGACACGCTACGGGAGGAACCGCGCACCGACACCGGGGCGATGGCGCCCGCCGGGCAGCTCTGGTCGACCGTCGAGGACCTGGCCCGCTGGGCGGCCTTCCTGGCCGACCCGGCCCCGGACCTGCTCGCCCCGGCCACGCTCACCGAGATGTGCGCGCCCGTGGTGATCAGCGACCTGGACGCCTGGACGGGCGGGCACGGCCTCGGCGTGGAGCTCTACCGGGTCGGCGACCGGGTGTACGTGGGCCACGGCGGCTCGATGCCCGGCTACGTCGCCGGCCTGGCCGTGCACCGGCCCACCCGCACCGCCGTGGTCGACTACGCCAACTCGTACGGGCTGCGTGCCGGCCACCACGTCGTCGGCCTGGCCCGCGACATCCTCACCCTGGTGCTGGACGCCGAGCCGGCCGCGGCCGCCCCGTGGCGCCCGGCCGAGGCTCCGCCGCCCGCCGACCTGGCCGAGCTGACCGGCCGCTGGTGGTGGATGGGCGGCGAGTACGAGTTCCGCATCGACCCCGCCGGCGACCTGGTGGGCGGTCAGGTGGGTCGCCCGCTGCTCCGCTTCACCCCGGAAGCCCCCGACCGCTGGCGCGGCCGCTCCGGCTCCCAGGACGGCGAACTCCTCACCGTCATCCGCGACGAAGACGGCCACCCCGTCGCCCTCGACATCGCCACCTTCGTCTTCACCCGAACCCCCGACCAGGAACCCTGAAACCGCCCAGGCGGCGCTGAGAACTTGATGACACGACGACTCACCCCACGAGGCGTCCAACTCATCAACTTCGTAGCGCCCCCAAGGTCCCCACCCCACCGACTGCTGCAACCGACCCGCGCAGCCCACGCACGACGGGGCCGGGGCGACCGTGCCCGGCGGAGGGATCAAGCCTGGCCGCCCGGAGCCGGGCACGGTCGCCCCGGCCCTGAACCGCAACCACTAGGCAGGCGCAGTCACGAAATCGATCATCCGCTCCACCGCGTTGATCAACGGCGTCTCCACGTCCGCGAAACTGTCCACCCGGGACAGGATGAGCCGCCACATGTCCGCCGGCTCGGCCACCCCGAGGGCCGCACAGACCCCCTCCTTCCAGGGCCGCCCCGGCGGCACCACCGGCCAGGCCGGGATGCCCAGCGCCCGCGGCTTCACGGCCTGCCACACGTCGACGTACGGGTGCCCGGTGACCAGCACGTGCGGCGAGGTGACCTGCGCGACGATCCGGCTCTCCTTGGAGCCGGGCACCAGGTGGTCGACCAGCACGCCGAGCCGGCGGCCGGGGCCCGGGTCGAAGGCGCGGACCTCGGCGGCGAGCGCGTCGATGCCGTCGAGCGGCTCCACCACCACGCCCTCGATCCGCAGGTCGTCGCCCCAGATCCGCTCGACCAGGGCCGCGTCGTGCACGCCCTCGACCCAGATCCGGCTGGCCTTGGCGACCTGGGCCCGGACGTTGTCGACCGCGATCGAGCCGGAGGCGGTACGCCGCCGGGCGGCGGGCACCGGGGCGCGGGACGGGCGGCGCAGGGTCACCGGCCGGCCGTCGAGCAGGAACGCGGCGGGCAGCAGCGGGAAGTTGCGCCGCCGGCCGTGCCGGTCCTCCAGCACCACCGCGCCGGACTCGAATCCGACGACCGCGCCGCAGAACCCGGAGTCGGCGTCCTCGACCACCAGGTCGGGTTCGGCGTCGACCTCGGGGATCACCTTCCGCCGTCGCCAGTCGCCCGCCAGCACGTCGCCGTCGTATCGCCCCGCCATGTCGATCACGCTAGCCACCGGCCCGGCGTGTCGCCCGGCGACGCGCCGGCCAGGAGTCCCACCGGGGTCACAGAAAGGGGCGAAGGGGGTAGTTGGGGGCAGGTCACGCCGCCGGAGCGGCAGCCGAGACAGCGACGGCGGCGAGCACGTACCCTTTCGGCATGTCCTCCCCCGCAACGGGCGCGGCCACGCTGGCTCCGCGCCGGTCGAGCCGGTTCGTCGCCTGGGTTCGCGCCTGGCGCGCCGGCCTGGTGCCCTTCGACGAGGTCGCCGACGAGATCGCCGGCGACGAGGAGCACCTGGTCGCCGACGCCCCCGGCACCTGGACCGACGTGTCCCTGCGGGAGGCGCTGCCCAGCCTGGCCAAGCTCTCCCCGGACGAGATCCGCCTGGTGCTGCCCGCCCCGGGCGACCCGCGCGGGCTGCCCGGTCCCGGCGACTTCGCCGGGGCGGCGCTGCTGGCCGGGGAGGCCGTGGTGGCCAGCGGGCTCGGGTTCGTCCCGGAGGTCCGCACGCACACCTCGGGCTCGGGGATGACCTGGGAGACCGTGCTCTGGCGGGTCCACCCGCTGCCGGCCGACGCGCCGAAGGCGTCCCTGATCACGCCCGGCGCGGCCGAGGCGGAGGCCGAACTGGCCGCCGCGCTGGCCGAGACGACGGCCGCGCTGACCCGGCTCGACGTGGCCCAGTGGCGGCCCGAGCTGGCCGGCGCGCTCGCCGCGCTGCGCC
>NZ_MUYZ01000222.1:0-11898 GCF_003013775.1 Micromonospora sp. MH33 | reverse complement strand
AGGCGGCGACGGAGACCGGCGAGCCGGCGGCGGACGGTGCGAAGGCCCGCCCGGTCGCCGAGCCGGTGACCACCATGGACGGTTCCGGCGCCAGCGCCGGCGTGGACGGCGAGCCGACCGTGGCCGCCGTGCCGGGCGAGGGCGGCCGGGGCGCCACCTCCACGAAGATCACCAGCACCGGCGAGAACGGCAAGCGTCCGACCAAGCCGACCACCGACGAGCGCAGCGCCAAACCGAGCACCGTCACCGTCGACACGGACTGACCCGCCGCCGATCCGGGCAGCGGCCCGCCAGGTCCTGCATTGCCGCAGCACCGGCGGGCCTGACGGCCGGGAACAGTCCCACCTCGGCGAGCAGGCGGGGGCCGCCGCTGAGCGTGCGGGCAAGGGGTGACGGGAAGTGGCGGAGGGGCTGGTCGGAGCGGGCGTCGACCGCTAACCTGCGGGGACAGAAGGGCCGCGCCGTCGAGGACCCGTCCGGTGCTCACGGTCCGCCGCAGGGGCGCTCCGCCGGGCCGGAGCGGGGAGCCGGGGAGGCACGGGTGTCGCAGGAGGGATCCGCCGCCCCGGACGACGACCCGCTCGACGCGTTGCGCTCCGAACCGGATCCTCGCGACACGGGCGCCACCTCCCGCCGCCCCGACGCCCAGGACCTGACCGACGGCGCAGGACGGGCCGACAGCGCACCACGGGCCGACAGCCCAGGACCGGCCGGTGCGCGAGAACCCGTCGCCACCGACGAACCAGGCGGCAAGCCCGAGCTGGCCGAGGTCGTCGTGGAGACCGAGCCGGCCGAGTTCGAGCCGAGCGGGCGGTTCGGCGTACCGGGCCGGCCGCTGCGGCGCAGCAGCTTCCTGGTCGGCTTCACCGGGGCGCTCGGCGTGCTGCTGGCGTACGCGGCCTTCCTGGGCGTACGGAACTCGGCCGGCATCCTGGTGCTGGTGGTGATCGCGCTCTTCCTCGCCGTCGGCCTGCACCCGGCGGTGGTCCGGTTGCGCCGGTGGGGGCTGCCGCACGGCCTCGCGGTGGCGGTGGTGACGCTGACCGTGTTGCTGCTGATCGTCGGCGGGCTGCTCGCCCTGGTGCCGCCGGTGGTGACCCAGTCCGGGCAGTTCATCGAGCATCTGCCCGGCTACGTCGACGACCTGCGCCGCAACCCCACGGTCAACGACCTCGTCGAGCGCTACGACGTGATGCGGCGCGTCCAGTCGGCGGCCAACGCGGACACCATCGGCCGGGCCCTCGGCGGGGTGCTCGGCGGGGCGCAGCTCATCTTCGGCACCATCTTCCGGGCGCTGACCGTGCTGGTGCTGACCATCTACTTCCTGGCCTACTTCAACAAGCTGCGCGATCTCGGGTACGCGCTGGTGCCCCGGTCCCGCCGGCAGCGGGTACGCCTGATCGGCGACGAGATCCTGACCCGGGTCGGCGCGTACATGGTCGGGGCGCTGACCATCGCGGTGCTGGCCGGGGCGAGCACCTTCGTGTTCGCCCTGGTGGTCGGGCTGCCGTACCCCTTCGCCCTGGCCGTGGTGGTCGCGGTGACCGACCTGATCCCGCAGATCGGGGCGACCCTGGGCGCCGTGGTGGTGACCCTGGTCGGCCTCGCCACCGACCTGCCGGTCGGCGTCGCCTGCCTGGGCTTCTTCCTGGTCTACCAGCAGGTGGAGAACTACTTGATCTACCCGAAGATCATGCGCCGGGCGGTCTCGGTCAACGAGGTGGCGGCGCTGCTCGCAGCCCTGCTCGGAGTGTCGCTGCTGGGCGTGGTCGGCGCGCTGATCGCCATCCCCACGGTGGCCGCACTCCAGCTCATCCTGCGCGAGGTGGTGCTGCCCCGGCAGGAGTCCCGCTGACCGTCAGCCGGCGCGGCGCTGCTCCGGCCCGGCCACCGGGGTGTCGGCGAAGGCAGCCACCGTCCGGTCGGCGTACGCGCTGGCGTCGCCGGTCTCCATCGGGCCGTCCCAGGTGGTCGGCAGCGGTACCGGCACGGCCGGGTTCACCCGGCTGACGATCTCGTTGAGCACCGTCTCCGCGTCGCCGACCCAGAGGTGCTTGGCGCCGGGCACCCCGACCACCTCGGCCTGCGGCACCGCGGCGAAGCGCTGCCGGGCCTCCTCGGGGCGCAGGTAGTCGTCGAACTCGGGAACCAGGGCGGTCAGCGGCCGGCCGGACTCGGCCCAGACGGTCAGGTCCTCGGGCTGGGAGAAGCGCAGCGGCGGGGAGAGCAGGACGGCTCCGGCCACCGCCGGGTCGCAGCCGTACTTCAGCACCAGGTCGGTGCCGAACGACCAGCCGACCAGCCAGATGTTCGGCAGCTCGTGGAACTCGGCGTACTCGATGGCGGCGGCCACGTCGAAGCGCTCGCCGACCGCGGCGTCGAAGGCCCCCTCGCTGGTGCCGCGGACGCTGCTGGTGCCCCGGGTGTTGAAGCGGAGCACGGCCAGGTCGGCCAGCGCGGGCAGCCGCCAG
Organism: Micromonospora sp. MH33; assembly: GCF_003013775.1. NCBI lineage: Bacteria > Bacillati > Actinomycetota > Actinomycetes > Micromonosporales > Micromonosporaceae > Micromonospora > Micromonospora sp. MH33. Next base: position 9,427 of record NZ_MUYZ01000222.1, on the reverse strand, counting down.
GCCGCCTTGCGGAACACGTGGCTGTCCATCATGCCGCCGTGGGTGGGCAGCGGGTGCAGGCAGACCAGGGTGCCGGCCGGCTCCCGGTCCAGCGGCCGGGCCAGCTCGCCGACCAGCGTCAGCCCGTCGGCGGTGTGCAGCTCGATGTCCTCCCGGCGGCCGGGCAGGATCGACGACGCACGGATCGGTTTGCTCACCGTCCCAGTCTCCCGCGCCGCCGCCCGCGCCGCCCGCCGGGGCGGAAACAGCGTGATCCAGATCGCTCAGCCGTGGCGGGGGGCGCCCCGGCCGCGCTGGAGGTTCGGCCCGCGCCGGTCCCGCGCCCCCCAGCAGCCGCTGTGCCAGTGCCGGCGGTCGGTCAGGTCACCCCGGTCGTCGGCCGGCCAGGCCACCACGTGCGCCACCCCGGGGCGGATCTCCTGGTCGCAGCCGGGGCAGCGGTACGTCTTGACCGACGCCCCGCCGGTGATGCCGCGAACCTGCCAGTCGCCGTCGCGCCACTGCTGGACGGTCGGCACGCCCTGGCGTGCCCGCTCGGCGTCCAGGTGGGTTTTCTCGTCTCGGCGGGGACGGTTGCGACGGGGGCTCACGGTCACCAAGCGTACGGTCCGCCGGCCGGACCGCCCCGGGTCGGGCGGCTCCGGCCGGCGGATCTCACTTCCAGGTCTCCGGATCGGTCAGGTCCGTCGCCACCTGCGCCCCGGCCAGCACGGTCGTCGCGTCCGCCTCCGTGAAGGCCGACTGGCCCTCGTGCCCGTGATTGCGCGGCAGCGGCCAGCCGAAGTCGGCGGTCAGGTGTGCTTTCGGAATGCCCAGCAGATCGAGCTTCGTGCCGTCCGGATAGAGGTAGGCGGGACGGCCACCGACCGTGCGGTTGCTGTCGGCGCGGTCGACCGCGATCTGTGACCCGTACTGCAACCGCACCCACATGGTCGCGGACGGCGCCCGGTAGAGGGTGAGCTCGACGTGGAGACCTCGGGGGAAGGCCGTGGCGTCGACGGAGCAGGCGCTCAGCCGCGCACCCTGGGGCAGCACGCCCAGCCGCAGGGGCGCATCGCACCGGCGCGCCTCGCCCCAGCGGAGGGCGTCCACGGCCTTGGCCAGCGTGCCCCGATCGGCGTCGCCGAGCATGCTCGCCCGGGCGTACAGGCCGGGGACGGGCTGCCAGCCCTTGACCAGACCGCCGGCGCCGTTCCGGAACTGCCGGACGGCGCCGTCGAAGGTCACCGGGATCGCGGCCTGCTCGGCGGGGAGGCCGTTGAGCAGAAGCTCGTCGACCTCCTGCGCGGAGCGGCTCACCTCGATGAGCACCGGCCGGCCGCCCCCCACACTCATCCGGATCGACTCCACCTGGGCTGAGCCGTAGACGGCCCACCCCAGGTAGCGGGCCTTGCGGGTGTCCACGCCCAGGTGCAGCACCGTCGTGTCGGTGCCCACCAGGTCGGGCCGCTGGGCGGCGCCGGGCACCCCGTCGGCCCTGGGCGGCAGCGGGGCGGCGACGTCGGGCGTCGCGGCCGCCCAGGGCAGCCGCCCGGACAGCCCGCCGACGTCCGTTCCGGTCACGCCGGCGAAGCCGACGACGCCCACCAGGGCGAGCGCGGTGCCGGCGGCGACCCGGCGGCGCACCTGCCGGCGCCGTCCGAGGGCGCGGGACTCCCGCAGCAGCCGATGGGTGTCGGTCTCCCCCTCGGCGCGCTCCCGCAGCACCGAGGTGATCCGCTGGTCGAGGTCGGTCACGGCCGGCTCCCCTTGGTCGTCGGGACGCCGCAGCGCTCCCGGAGTTGGGCGAGCGCCCGCATCGCGTGGGTGCGGACGGTGACCGGCGAGCAGTCGAGGATCTGGGCGATGGTCGCGTCGTCCAGGTCCTCGTAGTAGCGCAGCACCAGCACGGCGCGCTGGCGGTCGGGGAGGGCGCGGATCAGCCGCCACATCTCGTCCCGGTCGGCCGCCTCGCCGCCGAGGTCACCGCGCTGGGGCCGCTCGGCGAAGGTGTCCACGGCCAGTTCCCGGCTGGACCGCCGGCGCCACCACGACGTGTTCGCGTTGACCAGCATCCGCCGCACGTACACGTCGGGCCGGTCGGCCCGGGCGATCTTCCGCCAGTGCACGTACGCGCGGGCCAGGACGTCCTGGGTCAGGTCCTCGGCGCGGTGCTCGTCGCCGGTCAGCAGCCGGGCCAGGCGTAACAGGGCCGGGCCGCGGCTGCCGACGTACTCCTCGAAGGTCACGCCCTGAAGACGCCGTCACCGGCGCCCGGTGTTGACCCGGATCAGCGCTTGGTGTGGTCGCGGAAACCGCGGCCGCTCTTGCGGCCCAGGTAGCCGGCGGTGACCAGGTGCTCCAGCAGCGGCGCGGGGGCGAAGCCCGGCTCGCGCAGCTCCAGGTAGAGCTCCCGCTGGATGGCCAGCGAGACGTCCAGGCCGACCACGTCGAGCAGCTCGAACGGGCCCATCGGGTAACCGCAGCCGAGCTTCATGGCGTGGTCGATGTCGTCGGCCGTCGAGTAGCTGGCCTCCAGCATCTTCACCGCGTCGTTCAGGTACGGGAAGAGCAGCGCGTTGACGATGAAGCCGGACCGGTCGCCGCAGACCACGCCGGTCTTGCCCAGCGCCGCGCAGACCGCCCGCGCGGTGGCGCTGGTCTCCGCCGAGGTGCGGATGGTCTGCACGATCTCCACCAGCGGCATGATCGGCGCCGGGTTGAAGAAGTGCAGGCCGATCACGTCGGCCGGCCGCTGGGTGGCCATCGCCACGTCGATCACCGGCAGCGACGAGGTGGTGGTGGCCAGCACGACGCCCGGCTTGCAGATCTCGTCGAGGCTGGCGAAGAGGGCCTTCTTGACGCTCAGTTCCTCGACCACCGCCTCGACCACCAGGTCGACGTCGGCCAGGTGGTCCAGGGTGGCCGACCAGGTGACCCGGCCGAGCGCGGCGTCCCGGTCGGTCTCGCTGAGCTTGCCCCGCACCACGCCCTTGTTCAGCGAGGTCTTGACCGCCTCGCAGACCTTGGCGGACTTCTCCGCGCCCCGGGTCACCGAGATGACCTCGTAGCCGGCCTTGGCGAACACCTCGATGATGCCGGTGGCCATGGTCCCGGAGCCGACGATGCCGACCTTGGCGATCGCCCGGGCGCCGTCGGCGAGCGCGGCGCCCGTGGTCACCGGGGTGTGCTCGTCGGGTACGACCACCGGGGAGCCCGGCCGCTCGTAGGTGTAGAAGCCGCGGCCGGACTTCCGGCCGAGCAGACCGGCCGTGACCATCTGCTTGATCAGCGGCACCGGGGCGTGCCGGCGGTCGCGGCCGCCGCGCCGGTACATGGTGTCCAGGATCTCGTACGCGGTGTCCAGGCCGATCAGGTCCATCAGCGCGAGCGGGCCCATCGGCAGGCCGCAGCCCAGCTTCATGGCGGCGTCGATGTCCTCGCGGGTGGCGTAGCGGGCCTCGAACATGCTGACCGCGTGGTTCAGGTAGCCGAAGAGCAGCGCGTTGGCGATGAACCCGGCCCGGTCGCTGATGGTGACGTCGACCTTGCCGAGCCGCCCGCAGAGCGCCTCCACGTCGGCCACCACGTCGGCGGAGGTGACCACGGTGCGGACCACCTCGACCAGCTTCATCACCGGCGCCGGGTTGAAGAAGTGGATGCCGATGACCTGGTTCGGCCGGGTGGTGGCGACGGAGATCTCGGTGACGCTCAGGGACGAGGTGTTGGTGGCCAGGATCGCCCCGGGCTTGCAGACCCGGTCCAGCTCGGCGAAGATCCGCTGCTTCAGGTCCAGGTGCTCGGGCACCGCCTCGATCACCAGGTCCACCGAGTGCAGGGCGTCCAGCCCGACCTGCCAGTCGATCCGGGCCAGCAGCGCGTCCCGGTCGGCCTCGGCGAGCTTGCCCTTGGCCACCGCCCGGTCGGTCGAGCCGGTGAGGGTGGTCCGGCCGCGCTCCAGGGCGTTCGCAGAGATTTCGACGGCCACCACGTCGATGCCGTTGCGGGCGAACACCTCGACGATGCCGGCACCCATGGTGCCCAGACCCACCACGCCCACACTGGTGAACTCGCGCGCCACGACCGGCCTCCCCTTGGTGTACTCCGCCGTTGCCGACATGAACGGCCGCTAAGGTTATGCGCCGGAGTCTGCCACGTGACGCTGCGTTGTCGAGACGCCGTGGGATATTTCACGCACCGCGCCGGTCAGACCCCCGTCGGTACCCCCGCGAGCGCCAGCAGCTCGGCGACGAACTCGGCCGGCCGCTCCAGGTGCGGGCTGTGCCCGCAGCCGGGCAGCACCAACTCCCGGTACGTCCCGCCGGCCGCCGCGTACCCGTCGAGGACCGCCCGGGTCTGGCCGACCATCGGCTGCGGCGGGCAGTCCGCCGCCCCCGGCCAGCCGGGCACCACCCCGAGCGACCCCAGGTACGCCAGGTCGAACAGCGAGGTGTCCGAGACGATCACGTCGGCGTCGCCGCGTACCCAGGTCACCGGCGGCTTGGCCGGGACGGCGACCAGCTCGTCGGCGAGCCGGAAGTGGGCCGGCGCCAGCGCGTTGAGCACCCCGCGCTCCCCCGCCGCCGTGCCCGGCCAGTGCGCCGAGGCGACCGCCGTGCCGGGGTAGTTGTCGTCCCCCGTGGCGGTGGTCAGCATGCTCTCCAGCAGCAGCTCCTCGTCCCCGCCGAGCGACGCCGGGTCGGCCACGTACGCCGAACGCAGCACGTTGCGCGGGCTGGTCGGGCCGTCGGCACCCCGGTCCCGCGCGGCCAGCCGGGCCACGAAGTCGGGGTTCGCGGTGCCCGCGCCGGTGCCGGCGAAGTCGGGCGTGGTGGGGGTGCCGTCGAGGTCCAGCGTCCCGCCGAAGCCGTACGGGGAGACCGGCGCCTCCAGCAGCAGCCCGGCCACCCGGTCCGGGCGGTCGACCAGCAGCCGCATCGCCACCCCGCCGCCGAGCGAATGCCCCACGACCACCGGCCGGGCGCCGGGGGCGAACAGCCCGGGGGCGTCGAGCAGCGCGGCCAGGTCGTCGGCGAAGTCGCTGAGGCCCCGGGTGGCGTCGACGGGGGCGGTGTCGGTCTCGCCGTATCCGCGCAGGTCGGGGGCGACCACCCGGAGCGTCTCCGGCAACCGGGGCAACAATGGCTCCCAGAACGCGGCGGACGACACGTTGCCGTGCACCAGCAGCACCGGCACGCCGTCCGGCGGGCCGGCCACCCGGACCGCCTGGGTGATGCCGTTGGCGTGGACGGTGTGTCGCTCGCTCCGCATCCGCGCATGCTGGCACGGCCGTCCGCGACCGGTCCATGTGGGCGGCCGCCATCCGGCGCCGCGGGAGGGTGTGGCGGAACTCCGGGTCAGCGGTGCGCCTCGACCACCAGGGGCAGCGTGCCGCGCGCCTCGACCGGCGGCCGGGGCGCCGGCGGGACCGGCAGTGGCAGGGTGGGCCGCTGGTCGCGGCGCGGCTGCCCGAAGCTCATCCCGACCGGATCGGTCCGGGCCACGCCCGGGTCGAAGAAGCGCAGGTCGGTGCGGCCGAGCCGGATGACGTCGCCGTCGGCGAGCGGCACGCTGCCGGCGATCCGCTGGTCGTTGAGCCAGGTGCCGTTGGTCGAGCCGAGATCGGTGAGCACCACCCCGTCGGGGGTGGCCTGGACCGTGGCGTGCCGACGGCTCAGGTGCGGGTCGGCCAGCACGATGTCGGCGCTCGGCGCCCGGCCGACCAGCTGTGGATCCCGACCGACCCGGAAACTCAGCCCCCGCATCGCCCCGCCCGACACCGTCAGCAGCGGCATCAGTTCCGGATGCTTCTCCATGGACAGTCGACCTCCACCCCACCGTCGCTCCGCGGCGTCAGCCTGCCACCTCACGGTAATCGCTCCCACCACCGCGCGGTCACCCCTGTGACCCCGGCCGGCCATCTCCTGTTCGCCGTTTCGGCGGGCGTCGCCGGTTCAATGGGCGGCACGGCCGTCGATCCCGCCGGGCCCGCGACACCGCGACCTGGGCAGAGTACGGGCCGCGCGGGACCTACCGATGAGTAACGCTCGGGTCTAGACTTCGGCCATGACGGCTGTGCATGTCCCGGGAACCCCGCTCATCGAGGACGGCCAACTGGTGTCGACGAGCCCGGCGACCGGCGCGGAGGCCGGGCGACTCCCGGTGGCGACCGAGGCGGACGTGCGGGCCGCGGTGGAGCGGGCCCGTGCCGCCGGCGACTGGTGGGCCGGGCTGGGCTTCGCCGGCCGGCGCGACCGGCTGCTGCGCTGGCGCGGAGTGCTCGCCCGCCGGATGGAGGAACTGGCCGACCTGGTGCACACCGAGGGCGGCAAGCCGGTCGGCGACGCCGTGGTGGAGATCCTCACCGCGCTGGAGCACATCGACTGGGCCGCCCGCAACGCCCGCCGCGTGCTCGGGCCGCGCCGGGTCCGCTCCCGGCTGATCCTCGCCGAGTTCACCGGCCACCTGGAATACCAGCCGTACGGGGTGGTCGGCGTGATCGGCCCCTGGAACTACCCCGTCTTCACCCCGATCGGCTCCGCCGCGTACGCCCTGGCCGCCGGGAACGCGGTGGTGTTCAAGCCCAGCGAGTACACCCCGGCCGTCGGGCAGTGGCTGGTGGACCGGTTCGCCGAGGTGGTGCCGGAGCAGCCCGTCTTCCAGGCGGTGCACGGGCTCGGCGACGTGGGGGCGGCGCTGTGCCGCTCCGGGGTGGCGAAGCTGGCCTTCACCGGCTCGACCGCCACCGCCAAGAAGGTGATGGCCGCCTGCGCCGAGACGCTCACCCCGGTGCTGCTGGAGGCGGGCGGCAAGGACGCCATGATCGTGGACAGCGACGCCGACCTGGACGCCGCCGCCGAGGCGTGCGTCTGGGGCGCGCTGACCAACGCCGGCCAGACCTGCATCGGCATCGAGCGGGTCTACGCGGTCGACCAGATCTTCGACGCCTTCGTCGACAAAGTGGTGACGAAGGCCGGCCGGCTCACCGTCGGCCCCGACGGCGCCGACATCGGCCCGATCACCATGCCGTCCCAGGTCGACGTCATCCGCCGGCACATCGACGACGCGGTGGCCCGCGGCGGCCGGCCGGTGCTCGGCGGCCCCGACGCGGTCCAGCCGCCGTACGTGCACCCGACCGTGCTGGTCGACGTGCCGGAGGACTCGACCGCCGTGCGTGAGGAGACCTTCGGGCCGACCCTGACCGTCAACCGGGTCCGCGACGTGGACGAGGCCGTCGAGCGGGCCAACGCCCTGTCGTACGGTCTCGGGGGTTCGGTCTTCGGCCGCAAGCGGGCCGTGGCGGTCGCGCGGCGGCTGCGCTCCGGGATGGCCTCGGTCAACTCGGCGCTGACCTTCGCCGGCATGTCCACGCTGCCGTTCGGCGGGGTCGGCGACTCCGGCTTCGGCCGCATCCACGGCGAGGACGGGCTGCGCGAGTTCGGCCGGGCCAAGTCGATCACCCGCCGCCGGGCCCGGTCACTGCTGCCCTCGATGACCTTCGAGCGCACCCCGGCCGACGTCGCGCGCCTGGTCAAAGCCGCCAAGCTGATGTACGGCCGGGGCCGCTGACGACCCCGGCCCGCCGGCTCAGAACAGGGTCAGCTCATCGCGCTCGATGCCGCGCAGCCTGTCGTAGTCGACCACCACGCAGCGGATGCCACGGTCGGTGGCGAGCACCCGGGCCTGCGGCTTGATCTCCTGCGCGACGAACACCCCGGTGACCGGGGCGAGCAGCGGATCGCGGTTCATCAGCTCGAGGTAGCGGGTGAGCTGCTCGACGCCGTCGATCTCGCCGCGCCGCTTCACCTCGACCGCCACCGCGCCCTGGTTGGCGTCCCGGCAGAGCAGGTCGACCGGGCCGATCGCGGTCATGTACTCCCGCCGCACCAGGGTGAAGCCCTCACCGAGGGTCTCCGGGTTCGCGGCCAGCAGCTCCTGCAGGTGCGCCTCGACGCCGTCCTTGCGCAGGCCCGGGTCGACACCCAGCTCGTACGAGGTGTCCTGGAAGATCTCCTCCAGGGTGATGCGCAGCTCCTCGCCGGCCTTGTTGACCACCCGCCACACGCCGGGGGCCTCCTCCAGCCGGCACGGCGGGCTCATCCAGTTCAACGGCTTGTACGCCCGGTCGTCGGCATGGATCGACACCGACCCGTCCGCCTTCACCATGAGCAACCGGGTGGCCGGCGGCAGGTGTGCCGAGAGCCGTCCGACATAGTCCACCGAGCACTTCGCAATCACCAACCGCACCCGACGAGGGTAGCGGAGCACCCGGCCATCGCCGACGAGCGCCACTGGTGTACCGGTGCGATATTGAGATCGTGCTCGAAGCCCTCACCGGTTCCGGCCTCGCCGCCTCGGCGGGCCTGAACGCCTACATCCCTCTCCTGCTGATGGGTCTGCTCGCGCGCTACACCGACCTCATGGAGCTGCCGGGCGGCTGGCAGTGGCTGGGCAACGGCTGGGTCCTGCTGATCCTCGCCGTGCTGCTCGCCGTCGAGGTGGTGGCCGACAAGGTGCCGGTGGTCGACCACGTCAACGACGTGGTGCAGACCGTGGTCCGGCCCACCGCCGGCGGGCTGGCCTTCGGCGCCGGCTCCAGCTCGGAGACGGTCACGGTCAGCGACCCGGACACCTTCTTCTCCTCACACCAGTGGGTGCCGGTCGTGGTCGGCGTCCTCATCGCGCTCGGCGTGCACCTGCTCAAGTCGGCGGCCCGGCCGGTCATCAACGCGACCACCGCGGGGTTCGGTGCCCCGGTGGCCAGCACCGCCGAGGACGCGACCAGCGCGGTCATGTCGGTGGTGGCGATCCTGCTGCCGGTGCTGGTGCTGGCGTTCCTGCTCGGGTTCGTGGCGTTCCTCTTCTGGTTCCTGCGGCGACGTCGTTCGCGGCGGCGCGAACGCCGGGCTGCTCGGGCTGCCGGGTTCCGGGTCTGACCTTGGTTGCGCTTGGGGCTGGGGGCGAGGGTGACCGGCTCCGGGCGGTCAGGCTTGATCCCTGCGCCGGTCACCCTCGCCCCCAGCCCGCCGTGGTCCATCACCGCGCGTCCCTAGCCGTCTTTCCCCTCTGGGTACGCCGCTGGCCGGCACCCCGTGTTCGGGGTGCCGGCCAGCGTTTGCTTCTTGGGTCAGCTGTTCCAGTGCTGGGCGACGAGGTCGGCGGCCTGCTGCTCCCACTGCGCGTACGCATCCGGGTAGGCCGAGACCTGCACGGTCTGGGCGGCCTCGGTCAGCGGCATGTCCTGCCAACCATCAACCTGCTTCAAGCCCTTCTCGAACGCCAGGGTCGAGTACTCGGGGTCGGTGATCTGCTCCGGCGTACCCCAACCCGAGGACGGCCGCTGCTGGAACAGACCCAGCGAGTCATGGTCATTCTTGTCGCCGAGGTGACCCAGGTTTTCCAGCTTCGACTCCTGCAGGCTCGTGGCGATCGAGATGACCGCGGCCCG
>NZ_MUYZ01000221.1:0-12035 GCF_003013775.1 Micromonospora sp. MH33 | reverse complement strand
CCGGCCCGTCGCCCACCACCGCCACCGCCGCCCCGACCGGCCCGCCCCCCGCGCCGACGCCGTCCCCGTCGCGCACCCCCACGGCACCGGCCACGACGGGTACGCCGACCACCGCGCCGACCGGGACGCTGACCGTGCAGCTCTGGTTCGCCCGGGACGGGAAACTCGTGCCCACCCGGCGGGCGCTGCCCGCCACCGTGGCCACGTCCCGGCTGGCCCTCACCGAACTGGCCGCCGGCCCCTCCGTGGCCGAGGCCGCCACCGGCCTGACCACCCTGGTCCCGGCCGGCACGCAGGTGACCCGCATCGCCGGCGGGGTGGCGACGCTGGCCCCGCCGGCCGGCTTCGACGCCGGCGGCGCGGCCACCGCGCGGCTGCGCCGGGCCCAGGTGGTCTGGACGCTCACCCAGTTCCCCACCGTACGGCGGGGCGCCTTCGTCCCGGCCGACACCGCGACCGGGCGGGACGACTACGCCGACCTGCTGCCCCCCATCGTGGTGACCGCCCCGGCGATCGGCGACCGGGTCGGCAGCCCGGTCACCGTCACCGGGACCGCCGACGTGTACGAGGCGACGGTGAGCGTCCGGGTCCTGGACGCGGCGGGCCAGGAGATCGGCACGGCGTTCACCACGGCCTCCTGCGGCTCCGGCTGCCGTGGCGGCTACCGGGTGAACGTCCGTTACCGGTGGCCGGCGGCCGGACCGGGCACGATCGAGGTGTACGAGGTGTCGGCGCGCGACGGCTCCCGGGTCAACGTGGTCCGCACCCCGGTCGACCTGGCCGCCGGCCGGTGAAGCGACCCCCACAGTGGACGGCGGTGTCGAGACCGAACGGGGATCCGAACCCGGTGCGCGGAGTTGCAGTCCGCTCCCTGGCCACTCGGGCATTCGGTCGGGTCGGTGCGTGCCCCCGGCTGGATTCGAACCAGCGGCCTTCGGATTCGGAATCCGACGCGCTCTCCGCTGCGCCACGGGGGCATGAGTTGTCACGCGGAACCGATTGACTTTCGATAGGTTACGAGCGATAGTCGATGCATGCTCACAGCCCAGCGAGCGGTTCTCCCGCTCAGAGTCTTCCTCGTGCTGCTGTTCGGGATCCTGGTCCTGTTCCAGACCATGTCGCTCCCCGGGCAGTTCGCGCACATGGCCCGGGAGGACCCGGACATGGCCTACCTGAGATGGCCGGCGACCGCGGTGACGGTGTTCTGGGTGCTCTGCGTCCAGGTGGTGATCGTGTGCACCTGGAAACTGCTCACCCTGGTCAAGAACGACCGCATCTTCAGCGAGGCGTCGCTGGGCTGGGTCGACGCGATCGTGTGGGCCATCGCCGCCGCGTGGGTGGTGCTGGTCGGCGTGTTCCTCTACGTCGGCTTCAACGCCGACGACCCGGGCCTGCCGCTCCTGCTGTTCCTGCTGGTCACCGGGGTCACCGCGCTGGGGCTGCTGATGGTGGTGATGCGCGCGCTGCTGCGGCAGGCCACCACGCTCCGGACCGACATGGAAGCGGTGATCTGATGCCCATCGTCGTCCGCATCGACGTCGAGCTGGCCAAACGCAAGATGAGCGTCGGCGAGTTCGCCGAGCGGGTCGGACTCACCCCGGCCAACGTCGCGGTGCTGAAGAACGGTCGCGCCAAGGCCGTCCGCTTCAGCACGCTGGAGGCCATGTGCCGGGTGCTGAACTGCCAACCCGGCGACCTGCTCGAGTGGGTCGAGGAAGAGGGAGAGAACCGATGAGGTACGTGCTCGGCGTCGTCGCCGTCGCGCTCGGCGTCGCCGGCATCGTGTACGGGGAGGCCGACGACTCGCCCGGCCTCCAGCTCCTCGCCGGCCTGCTGGTCATCGGCGCGATCGCGATCGGCGTGCGGATCGCGCGACGCAGCAGGTAGGTGTCGCTGCGAGCTGAGGATTCGAACCTCAATTCCCCGAACCAGAATCGGGTGTGCTGCCTGGTTGCACCAGCTCGCATGGGATCCGCGTACCGCGGACCGTGCCCCGACCAGGATTCGAACCTGGGCTCTCCGGTTTCGTAGACCGGCGCGCTCTCCGCTGCGCCACCGGGGCGGACGACCGGCGCCCCGCCCCCTCCAGGGGCGCCGGTCGGTTCAGCCCTTCACACAGACGACCTGCTTGAGGTGGGCGACCACCTCGACCAGGTCCTCCTGCTGGGCCATCACCTGGGTGATGTCCTTGTACGCGCCGGGGATCTCGTCGACCACCCCGGCGTCCTTGCGGCACTCGACGCCCGCCGTCTGCGCGGCCAGGTCGGCGGTGCTGTACGTCCGCTTCGCCTGCCCGCGCGACATCCGCCGCCCGGCCCCGTGCGACGCCGAGCAGTACGCGTCGAGGTTGCCCTTGCCGCGTACGATGTACGACCCGGTGCCCATCGACCCGGGGATGATGCCCAGGTCGCCCCGGCCGGCCCGGATCGCGCCCTTGCGGGTCACCAGCACCTCGACCCCGTCGTAGCTCTCCTCCGCCACGTAGTTGTGGTGACAGGAGATCGGCTCGTCGTAGGCGACCTGCGGGAACTCGTCCCGGACCACCCCGCAGAGCAGGGCGAGCATGACGGCCCGGTTGCGGCGCGCGTACTCCTGCGCCCACCAGAGGTCCCGGCGGTAGGCGTCCATCTCCGGGGTGCCGGCGAGGAACACCGCGAGGTCCCGGTCGGGCAGGTCGACGTTGTGCGGCAGCCCGCGGGCCACCGCCATGTGCCGCTCGGCCAGTTCCTTGCCGATGTTGCGGGAACCGGAGTGCAGCATCAGCCAGACCCGGCCGTCGTCGGAGCCGCCCTGCTCGAGGCAGACCTCGATGAAGTGGTTCCCGCCGCCGAGGGTGCCCAGCTGGCGCTGGGCCCGGGTCTCCAGCTGCGCCACCTTGCGGTCGAGGGTGGCGAAGCGCCGCCAGAACTCGTCCCAGCCGCCCTGCTCCAGGCCGCGGACCCGGCGCGGGTCGACCGCGTCGGCCCGCATGGCGAAGCCGACCGGGATGGCCGCCTCGATCGCGGTCCGCAGCGGGCCGAGGTCGTCGGGCAGGTCGGCCGCGGTGAGCGAGGTGCGGACCGCCGACATGCCGCAGCCGATGTCGACGCCGACCGCGGCGGGCGAGACGGCCTGCCGCATGGCGATGACCGAGCCGACCGTGGCGCCCTTGCCGAAGTGCACGTCCGGCATGACGGCGACGCCCTGCACCCAGGGCAGCGCGCCGATGTTGCGCAGCTGCCGGGCCGCCTGCGCCTCGATCGTGTACGGGTCGGTCCAGACCCGGACCGGCGCCCGGGTACCGGCCAGCGGGGTGAAACCCATCGTCGTCTCCTCGGTTCAGGGGTGTGTCCGAGCGGCTGGCCGGATTCGAACCGGCGACCTTCACCATGGCAAGGTGACGCGCTGCCTGACTGCGCTACAACCGCGGGGTGGTCCCGGGGTCGGGACCGGCGTAGGCCGTACGGGACTCGAACCCGTAGCCTCCCGGGTGAGAACCGGGTGAGCTGCCAATTGCTCCAACGGCCCGTGCGGGACGGCGGGTGCCGTCCGCGTGGTGTCCGGGACCGCGGAATCGAACCGCGTGTCTCTCGCGCCCAAGGCGAGCGGGTCAGCCAGCTCCCTCGTCCCGGTTGCCCGGCCGGCGCAGGCGCGCCGGCCGGGAATCGTGCTCATGCCGTCCACTGTGGAGTTGAGAAGGAGCGACGTCGCCGGCCGGAGGTCGGGACGGGGTGACGCAGGGGCGGCAGGATTCGAACCTGCAACCGTCGGGTTTGGAATCCGGTGCTCATCCGTTGAGCTACGCCCCTCGGACCCGGTGACGAGAAAAGCCGCCCGGTCCCTGGTCTCGGGGCGGGCGGCTGCGCGTGTGTGTCGCGCCGGCGCTAGTCGCGCCACCACCCCGGTTGCCACTGCTGCCGTCGGCAGCGACCCTGGCCCGCTTCGCGCGGCAGGGCACCGACGAGCGGCGCGGGCCGCTCGGCTCGGGTGCGGTTCTGCTGCGACACGGGGTGCTCCCTGGGTGGTGGAACCGGTTGACGTTTGCCCGTTCACGGTACGGGCGGGGTCGGAGGCGCCGCAACGGATATTCGCGAGGACGTTTCGGCCGGCGCCGAACGGTGCCGCACCTAGGCTGTGGCCAGGCAATACGGAAGGGGCATGGCTATGGACTGGCGGCAGCGGGTGGCGGAGCGGTTCCGGGAGGTCAACGGTGAGCATCCGATGACGGCGGCGGACGACGCGTACGTCAGCGCGCAGTTCGTCACGCTCGACGCGCTCTGCGCGGCGACCGGGCGGGACCCGGACGGCGTACGCCGGTCGATGCTGGACGGGCGGCTGCCGCTGCCGGGCTATCTGCGCTCGGACGGCGCGGAGATGGTCCCGGCGGACCTGTTCGCGCTCGCGGAGCGGGCGGGCGGGGTGGACGCGCTGCCCGGGTGGTTCGTCGGGCACTGGGCGGACCGGGCGCGCGGCGCGGCGGAGTGGGAGGCCTACCTCAGCGGCCAGTTCGTCTGCCTGCGCTCGGTCACGCCGGAGTCGATCCGACGCAAGGACGAGTTGACCTCGGCGATCGGGGCCGCGCCGGCCGAGCCGGACGCCGGGTCGGCGACCTGGCTCGACCGGCTGCACGCGCTGGTCGACGAGCTGGACGCGCTGGAGCCGGCGTTCACCGGCTACGACCGGCTCCGGTTCGGCGGCCCGACCTCCCGGGACACCTGCGTCGACGCGGTGCGGGCCCGGTATCCGCGGCGGGTCAGCGCGCCGGCCGGCCGGTGACCCGGCGGGCGACGGCGAGCAGGTACTCCTTGCGGTGCAGCGGGTCGTGGTCCCAGCGCGGCCGGCTCGGGGCGGGTCCGCGTACCGGCCGGTAGTGGTCGAACTCGGCCTCCAGGGCGGCCTCGCCGCGGGTGAGCCCGGGCAGCCGCTGCTCCAGCGCGTGCACCCGCCCGGCCGGCACCTCCCCCTCGACCAGGTAGGACGTGCCGCGCAGGGTGCTGCTGCGGGGGGCCGCACCCAGTCCGGCGAGCACGGGCAGCACCGTGCCCACCACGTCGGCGGGGAGGTCGAGCCGGAACCGGTGCACCGGCTCGTGGACCCGGGTGCCGGCGCGGCTCAGCGCGGTCATCAGCACCAGCGGGGTGAGGTTCCGGAAGTCCCCGGCGGTGCTGGACATGCTCTTGTCGAACACGCCGTGGGCGTGGCTCTGCCGGGCCCAGTAGCCGCCGTGGGTGAGGGTGACCGCGCAGTCGATGACGGCCCAGCCGTGCAGGCCCTGCCGCAGGGTCTCCCGGACGGTCTCCTCGATGGCCTTGAGGAAGGCCAGCGGCATCGAGCCGAGTTCGATGCCCAGCCGGAACTCGACGCCGCCACCGACCGGACCGGGCTCGACGCGCAGGCCGACGGTGCCGAGGAACGGGTTGGGGTCCCGGCCGATCCACTCGACGGCGGCGCCGACACCGACCACCCGCTCCACGCAGACGGTGGTGGTCTCCCGGAAGGTGACCGGGACGCCGTAGTCGTCGGCGAGGGTGGCCTCGATGACCTCCTTCTGCACCTCGCCGTAGAGCGACACGGCGATCTCCTGGCGCCGGTCGTCCTGGCGCAGGTTGATCAGCGGGTCCTGCTCGGCGAGCTGGGTCAGGGCGGCGTGCAGCGCCGGCCGATCGGCCGGTCGTACCGGTTCGACCACGGTCTCCAGCGTCGGCGGGGCGAAGTGGCGCCGGCCGGCCGGCCGCTCGGGCGGGACACCGAGCACGTCGCCGACGCGGACGTCGGCCAGACCGTACAGCCGGACGATCCGGCCGGGCCCGGCGGCGTCGCCGGGTGCGGCGTCGCCGCCGTCGAAGACGGCGAGGGCGGTGACCCGGGCCTCCTGGCCGTCGCCGTGGCGGATCCGGTCGCGGACCCGCACGGTGCCGGCGAAGATGCGGGCGTACGCGACCTTCTCCCCGGCCGGGCCGCGCTCGACCTTGAAGACGGTGCCGGAGAGCGGCGCGTGGTCGTCGCCCTCGCTCGCGGGCAGCAGCGCGGTGACCGTGTCGATCAGCTCGTCCACCCCGGCCCCGGTGATGGCGGAGCCGGCGAGCACCGGGTGCACCCGGGCGCGGGCGGTGTGCGCGACGAGCGCCTCCCGCAGCCGGTCCGGGGTGGCCGCCCGCTCGTCGGCCACGTACGCGGCCAGCAGCGCGTCGTCGTGGGCGGAGAGCAGGTCGACCAGGCGGGCCCGGTGGCCGGGATCTCCCGGCGGGTGCGGGAGCCAGCGGGCGGCGGGAGTGCCGGCGGCGTCGACCCGGCCGAGGGCGACGACGTCCGGGGTGAGCCGGTCGGCGAGCTGGTGCAGCACCCGGTCCGGGTCGGCGCCGGCCCGGTCCACCTTGTTGACGAAGAACAGGGTGGGAATGCCGAGGCGGTGCAGGGTGCGGGCCAGCAGCCGGGTCTGGGCCTGGACGCCCTCGACGGCGGAGACCACGAGCACCGCGCCGTCGAGCACGCCGAGCACGCGTTCCACCTCGGCGATGAAGTCGGGGTGGCCGGGGGTGTCGATCAGGTTGACGGTGGTGCCGGCGACGGCGAAGGAGACCACGGCGGAGCGGATGGTGATGCCCCGCTGCCGCTCCAGCGCCAGGGTGTCGGTGCGGGTGTTGCCGGCGTCGACGCTGCCGGGTTCGTCGATGACCCCGGCGCTGTGCAGCAGCCGTTCGGTCAGGCTGGTCTTACCGGCGTCGACATGGGCGAGGATGCCGAGATTGAGCGTTTTCACGCAGCGTCATGTCCTTGAGGTCGGCGGTGGGTCGCTTCTGCGGGGACATGCACGCGGCTCGCATCTCGAGCTCCTCCTTCCCTGTGCGTCGTGGTCGATTGCAGCAACCGGCGCGGGGCGCCGGCAACCGATTAATTGCGGGGCGCTGCTACGCGTGCGCCACGGGGTGGCGCTTCATCTCCTCCATGAAGGGGTAGCGCCCGGCCAGCTCGGCGAGCGTGCACCCGGCCCGCCACGCGGCGGCCACCTGGGCGACCTGGAGCAGGTCGGTGGCGTCGCCGCGGGCCTGGACCTCGCCGGCGACCCGCAGGTCGATCATGAAGTAGCGGGCCTGGGCGCCGAGGCTGACGCAGACGACGCCCCGGTCGGAGGTCGCCTCGGCGCAGGTGAACCGGCTGCGGCCCTGCTCGGGGGCGGTCACCCGGCCGATGTCGAGCTGGTGCCGGGCCGCGGTCTGCACAAGGGCAGGAGCCAGGCCGCCCGGCTCGACCAGGTCCGGGTAGAGGCGCACACCCAGTGCCGTCGACACGTCGCTCATGACTGACTCCCACTTCCTCGTGACAGAGACCAGCTGCACGCAGGTTACGGGTGTGTTTCCGGCGCGCCTGGTCATCCTGTCCCCCTGGACGCCCCACGGCAATAGGAACTGTCGATTCGGCCACCATCGGGCCGGCCTCCGTGACGCGGTACGCTCCCAGCCCATGGCCCGGATCCGGTGTGACTTCTTCTCCACGGCGCTCGGCATGGGCACGTCGATGACGGTGCTGCTGCCCGAGCACGGCTCGGCCGGGATCGGCATGCCCGGCGGGTCGGCCGCCGCGGATCCGCCGGTGCTCTACCTGCTGCACGGCCTGACCGACGACGACACCATCTGGACCCGGCGCACCTCGATCGAGCGGTACGTCGCCCCGCTGGGCCTCGCCGTGGTGATGCCGCAGGTGCAGCGGAGCTTCTACTGCGACGAGGCGCACGGCAACCGGTACTGGACCTTCCTCAGCGAGGAACTGCCGGAGGTGTGCCGCTCGTACTTCCGCCTCTCCGACCGGCGCCAGGACACGTTCGTGGCCGGCCTGTCCATGGGCGGCTACGGGGCGCTGAAGTGGGCGCTGCGCCAACCGGACCGGTTCGCCGCCGCGGCCAGCCTCTCCGGCGCCCTGGACGTCGCCCGGCGACGCCACCACCCGACGAGCCCCCTGGACCCCGCCGTCTGGCACACGGTCTGGGGCGACCGGGACGTGGCGTGCCCGGAGGACGACACGGTGGCGCTGCTGGAACGGGCCGGCGACGACCTGCCCGCGCTCTACGTCGCCTGCGGCACCGAGGACTTCCTCTACGAGGACAACACCCGCTTCGTCGACACGGCCCGCCGTCGCGGGCTGCCGGTCACCGTGGACTTCGGCCCCGGCGACCACGACTGGGCGTACTGGGACGCGCGGATCCAGGACGTGCTGGCCTGGCTGCCGCTGCGCCGCGACGGCTGACCCGGGAGGCGCGGCACCTCCCGGGCCGGCGGCGCGTCACACGCCGACGGTGCCGTCGATGGCCTCGCGGAGGAAGTCGGCGTGGCCGTTGTGCCGGGCGTACTCGTGCATCATGTGCAGCATCACCAGGCGCAGCGAGACGTCCTCGCCCCAGCGGGCCTGGTGGCCGGTGACGTCGAGCGACTCGGCCTCGCGCTCGATGCGGCGGGCGTGCTCGACCTCCCGCTGCCACGCCTCGAACGCCTCCGAACGGCTCGACGCGCTCGCGTCGTACGCCTCCTGGAAGTCCCCGGTCGCCGACCAGACCAGCGGGACGTCCTCGGCGTTGATCACCCGGCGGAACCAGGTGCGCTCGACCTCGGCCATGTGCCGCACCAGGCCGAGCAGGGACAGCGTGGACGGCGGCGACGACTGCCGCCGCAGCTCCTCGTCGGTCAGCCCCTCACACTTCAGTGCCAGGGTGGCGCGGTGGAAGTCGAGGAACGCGCGCAGCGTCTCCCGCTCGCCGGCCAGCAGCGGCGGGCCGATCCGTTCGGTCTCCACGTGGGTCCCTCCTCGCAGGCCGGACGACCTGCTCCTGGTGGCTTGGCAGTGCTACCGGGGGAGCCTAGTCTCAGCGGATCGATCCGCCTCCGAAGGGATCATGATGCACCCCCACTTCCGACGTTCCGCGCTGGTCGCCTCGGCGGTCACCGCGGCGCTGATGGCCGGCGGCACAACCGTCCAGGCCGCCGGCGACCCGTACGACAACACCGCCACCGCCACGGCCTTCGCGCCGAACCCGGTCCAGCAGCTCGGCGACCAGTCGCTCACCGACGCCAAGGACGCCGACCAGCCGGCGCTGGCCGGGGCGTACCGGTCGGTGCTGCTGACCAACCTGGACGGCTCCGGCACCCTCACCGGGAAGTACGTGGTGGTCAAGAGCAAGACCGGCACCCCGGCCCGCGCGGTCGACGGCGCGTACCCGGCCTGGCACCGGGACGCCGACCAGTTCGAGCAGGTGATGGGCTACCACTGGGTGAACACCGCCCAGGCGTACCTCCAGTCGCTCGGCTTCGGCAGCACCCTGCGGCCGGTCAACCAGCGGCAGATCGAGCTGCGCATCGACCAGTACGGCGGCGACAACTCGTTCTTCCGCGAGGACAAGGCCAACATCACCCTCGGCAAGGGCGGCGTCGACGACGGCGAGGACGCCGAGGTGATCGTCCACGAGTACGGCCACTCGGTGCAGGACGGCCAGGTGCCCGGCTTCGGCACCACGCTGGAGTCCGGCGCGATCGGCGAGGCGTTCGGCGACTACCTGGCGGTCGCGGTGACCAGCTGGGCCACCGGCGTGCCGACGAGGACCCCGGAGGCCTGCGTCGCCGACTGGGACTCGGTCTCGTACACCCGCACCACCCCGCACTGCCTGCGCCGCCTCGACGGCACCAAGGTCTACCCCGCCGACCTGGTGGGCGAGGTGCACGCCGACGGCGAGATCTGGTCCCGCGCGCTGTGGGACATCCGCGCCGCACTCGGCGACCGCCGGGCCACCACCCTGATCGTGGAGGCGCAGTTCGCCTTCACCACGGACGTCACGTTCCGGGACGCGGCGCTGGCCACCGTGGCCGCCGCGCAGCGCCTCTACGGCACCCAGGCCGCGGCCGCGACCCGGGCCGCCTTCGTCGCCCGCGGCATCCTCTGACCGCCGCGGTGGGCGCCGCTCCCCGCCGAGCGGCGCTCACCGCAGCGACGACCGCGCCACCGGGAAGTCGAAGAAGGTGTCCGGGTACGGCTCGTCGACGTACCGGTAGTGCCACCACTCGCGCGGGTAGTTCTCGAAGCCCTGCGCGGTCATCAGCCGCTTCAGCAGTTCCCGGTTGGCCCGGGCCGCGCCGGTGACCCGGGCGTCGGCCGTGTGCGCGCGGGGGTCGAAGCAGTCGAAACCGGTGCCCATGTCGACGGAGTTGTCCGGAAAGCGCCGGTCGGCGGGCGCGGTGCAGGCGACCAGCGGCTGGCCCGGCGCGTACGCCGGCTGGTCGGGGGTGGGCGCCGGCACCAGGGTCAGGTCGAGGGTGCTTCCCCGGCTGTGCGCGGTCGGCGCGCCGATGTAGCCGTCGGCGAAGAGCCGGCTCTTCGGCTCGTCGGGGTAGAACTCCGCCTTCATCTGCTGCTCGCCCGGGACCTTCGCCCAGGCGACGAACTCGTCCACCGCCCGCTGCGGGCGGTAGCAGTCGTACACCTTGAGGCTGCGGCCCTGGGCCAGGGCGGCGGTCTGCACCCGGTGCAGCGCCTCCGCGGCCCGCCGGGTGAGCAGGCAGAGCGGCTCGGGGTAGCCGGTGATCGGCCGGCCGACGAAGTTGTGCGCGGTGGCGTACCGGATGTCGGTGCGGACGCTCGGGTCGACGGCGGCCAGGTCGACGATGTCGGCCGGGGCGCGGGGGCCGCTCGGGCCGGCCGACGGCGCGGGTGGGGTGGACGGGGCCGGGCGCGGTGCGGGCCGCTGGCACCCGGCGGCGAGCACCGTGGCCAGCACGGCCAGGGCGGCGGCCCCGCGTGTCCCGGTCCTCACCCTGCCGTGTCTACCAGCATCGCGGCGACGCCGGGCCGGCATCGGCCATGCGGCAAGATTGCCGGTGGGACGGGCCCGCCGTCCCAGGATCCACGGCCGGCACTCCCGGCCGGCGAAGGAGACACGGGTGAACGCGGACGACGAGCCGAGGGTGACCATCACCGCGATCGCGCGGGAGGCGGGGGTCTCCGTGCCCACCGTGTCGCGGGTGCTCAACGGGCGTTCGGACGTGGCCCCGGACACCCGGGAACGGGTCGAGGAGCTGCTGCGCCACCACGGCTACCGGCGGCGCGGCAGCCGCACGGTGCGCCGGGCGAACCTGGTCGACCTGGTCTTCAACGACCTGGACAGCCCGTGGGCCGTGGAGATCATCCGGGGTGTGGAGGACGTCGGCCACGCCGCCGGGGTGGGCACCGTGGTGTCGGCGATCCACAGCGAGTCGACCTCGACCCGGCAGTGGTTGCAGAACCTGCGGGACCGCGCCTCGGACGGGGTCATCGTGGTGACCTCGCCCCTGACCCCGCCGGTGCACGCCCAGCTGCGCCGGCTCAACGTGCCCGTCGTGGTGGTCGACCCGGCCGCCGGGGTGCCGGGCACGGACGTGCCGGCGATCGGGGCGACCAACTGGGCCGGCGGCCTGTCCGCCACCGAGCACCTGCTGGGGCTGGGCCACCGCCGGATCGGTTTCGTGGCCGGCCCGACCCACCTGCTGTGCAGCCGGGCCCGGCTGGACGGCTACCGGGCCGCGCTGGCGACGGCCGGGGTGCCGCTGGACGACCGGCTCGTGCAGCCCGGCGACTTCTACCACGCCTCCGGCTTCACCGCCGGCAGCACGCTGCTGGACCTCGACGACCCGCCCACCGCCATCTTCGCCGCCAGCGACCAGATGGCCTTCGGCGTCTACGAGGCCGTCCGCCAGCGCGGGCTGCGGGTCGCCGACGACGTGAGCATCGTGGGCTTCGACGACCTGCCGGAGGCCCGGTGGGCCTCCCCGCCGCTGACCACGGTCCGGCAGCCGCTGGTGGAGATGGGACGGCTCGCCGCCCGCACGGTGCTGCGCCTGGCCCAGGGCGAGGAGATCGAGTCGCCCCGCGTCGAGCTGGCCACCGAGCTGGTGGTGCGGGACAGCAGCGCGCGCCCCGCCGCCGGGTAGGTCGCGGCCGGCTCAGTCGTCCTCCGGCGCCGCCCCCCGCGGCGCCGTCCCGGGTGGCAGCGCGGCGAGGGCGGCGTGCCGGCGACGCCGGGCCAGCAGGACGGCTCCCCC
>NZ_MUYZ01000220.1:0-12043 GCF_003013775.1 Micromonospora sp. MH33 | reverse complement strand
GCGACCGGGGTGGCGGCGGGCCGTCCACCGACAGGGTGGCCAGCTCGCCGCGCCGCACCACGCCGGCGCGGTGCAGCGCGGCCATACCCACCTGGCAGGCCAGCAGGGCCCGGTCGGTGAGGTAGGCCAGCTCGACGGGGTCCGGGGCCGCGCCCCGGGCCCGCCGGCCGGTCAGCTCGCGCGCCGCCAGCGCGACGGCGAGAGCCACGGCGACCGCCCCCAGGTAGTCGAGGAGGAAGAGCGGTCCGCTGACACCCCAGAGCATGGCGACAAGTATGGCCTGCCCGCGCGGGTCGCCCGACCGCCGTGCGGCCGCCGCTCAGGAGGCGTGGCTCACCTCACTGTCCCAGATCTGCGACCAGGGGCGGCGCAGGCCACGGCAGACGAAGATCGGTTCCCCGTTCTCGTCGTTGTCCACGTCGACCCGCTGGTCGACCCGGCCGGCCTCGGTGACCTCGGTGAACCAGGCACGCAGCCGGTCGGGGCGCTCCCAGCCGACGGCGATCACCACGTCGGCGTCGTCGGGCGGACGGCCGAACCGGGCCATGCTGTTGTGCCCCGAGTAGGCCCGGGGCAGGT
Organism: Micromonospora sp. MH33; assembly: GCF_003013775.1. Taxonomy (NCBI): domain Bacteria; kingdom Bacillati; phylum Actinomycetota; class Actinomycetes; order Micromonosporales; family Micromonosporaceae; genus Micromonospora; species Micromonospora sp. MH33. The sequence goes on along the minus strand of NZ_MUYZ01000220.1, from coordinate 11,464 downwards.
CCCGGGCCGGGCCGTACCGGGCCAGCGCGCCGGCCTCGCCGTAGTTGCCGGTGAGCACGACCGCCCGGGCGCGCTCCTCGGGCGGCAGGCCCCGGTGCACGGCGGCGACCGAGTCGGCGAACGCGGGCCAGCCGATGGTCTCGCCCGCGTCGTAGTTGGCCTCGACCACGAAGCCGGGCAGCCGGTCGGCCGGCAGGGTGGGCAGCAGCAGGACCGCGCTGCTGGCGACCATCAGCGCGGCGGCGGCGGCGAGCAGCGCCTGCCGGGCCCGGGCCGCGCCGCGCCGGGCCCACTCGGCGGTGACCACCGCGCCGGCCGCGGTGAGCACCAGCAGCAGCGGGGCGTCGTAGTAGCCCTTGCCGCCGGCGAGCAGGACGATCGCGAACACCACGAGCCAGGCCCAGCCGATCGCCCGGTACGCCGCCCAGGCGGGCCGGCGCAGCAGCGCGACGAGGCCGGCGATCCAGACCGGGGTGGCGAACGGGCTGATGATGATCAGTTGCAGCACGACCGCGTCCAGCCGGCCGCTGTAGGAGCTGTCGCCGCCGGCGATCGACGAGGCCACCGAGAGCTGAGGGAAGCCGTGCGCGGCCTGCCAGGCCAGATAGGGCACGGCGAGCAGGACGGCGACCCCGGCGGCGGCAAGGACCCACCGGTCGCGCAGCAGCCGGCGTGGGCCGGCGATCAGCACCCCGGCCAGCAGGCCGACGCCGAGCAGCGCGGGCAGCAGCTTGTTGAGCATGCCCGCGCCGAGCGCCAGGCCGATGCCGAGCGCCCAGCGGCTGTCGCCGGTGCGCAGCATCCGCACCGCGCACCAGGCGGCGGCGAGCCAGACCAGCAGGTCGACCGTGGTGGTGCTGAGCAGGTGACCGGGGGCGAGCACCACCCCGGCCGCGGCGGCGAGCACGGCGGCGGACACCTGGGTGCCGCGTCCCGCGCCGAACTCCCGGGCGAGCGCCGCGACCAGCACCACCGACGCGCCGCCGATGAGCGCGGACGGGGTGCGCAGCAGCACGAGGTTGCCGGGCGCGACGGTGTCGGCCAGCCGGGCGAGGGCGGGGACGAGCGGACCCTGGTCGACGTAGCCCCAGTCGAGGTGCCGGCCGCAGAGCAGGAAGTAGAGCTCGTCGCGGTGGTAGCCGTAGCGGCCGGCGAGCAGCAGCAGTGCGGCGGTGACGGCCCCGCCGACCAGCCAGGGCGCGGCGGTGCGCGGTCCGGGTGGCGGGGTCGTCGGCGCGGCGGGCGCCCCGGCGTCGGGGCGGTCCAGGTCGGTGACGGGTTCGGCCACCCGCCCATGATGGTCCGGTCGGACCACTTCGCGCTGCCCCGTATCGCCCCCTGGGGGCGGCGGAATTCGGTACCCGGCCGGCGACCGCCCGGCTAGCGTGCGCGGGATGCGCATCCGGGAGTACGCCGAGACCGACTGGGCCCAGGTCTGGCCGATCGTCGAGGACGTCATCGTCGCCCAGGAGACCTTCCCCTACGACCCGACGTGGCCGGCCGAGGTGGCCCACGAGGTGTGGGTGGAACGGCCGCCGGGCCGCACCGTGGTCGCGGAGGAGAACGGAACGGTGCTGGGCACCGCCAAGATGGGTGCCAACCGGCCGGGTCCGGGCGCGCACGTGGCCACCGCCAGCTTCATGGTGGCCGCCGCCGCCCGCGGTCGTGGCGTCGGCCGGGCACTGTGCGAGCACGCCCTGGACTGGGCCCGGCGGCAGGGCTTCGCCGCGATGCAGTTCAACGCGGTGGTGGAGACCAACACGGCGGCCGTGGAGCTGTACCGGCGGCTCGGCTTCACGGTGATCGGCACCGTGCCGGAGTCGTTCGCGCACCCCACGCTCGGGCGGGTGGGGCTGCACGTCATGCACCGTCCCCTGTGAGCGGCGCGGCTGCGCGAGGATGGGCCGATGAACCCTGAGCCGATCGAGCTGGCCGCCGCCCTGGCGCGCTTCGACCAGCTGTGGAGCCCGCGCATCGTCACCACCGTCAACAACTACGACGTCCGGATCGCCAAGGTGGCCGGCGAGCACGTCTGGCACGCCCACGACCACACGACGAGTTCTTCCTGGTGCTCGACGGCGAGCTGCGGATCGCCCTGCGCGACGGCGCGGACGGCGCGGAACGCGAGGTGGTGCTGCCGCGCGGCGCGGTGTTCGTGGTGCCGCGCGGGGTGGAGCACCGGCCGTCCGCGCCGGACGGCGCGTCGATTCTCATGTTCGAGCCGTCCGGCACGTCCAGCGTCGGGGAGCGGCACGACGAGGTGCCCGGGCACGTGGACGCCACCACCGGGCACCGCCTCTGACCGGGCGGCCTCAGCGCCCGGCCGGCGCCGGCTCCGCGGCGGCCGGCGGGGTCGGGGCCGGCCAGCCCAGCCGGCGTACGCCGGGGACGGCGGCCGTCCCGACGCAGGCGAGCAGGACCAGCACCCCGGCCACCGCGAGCGGGGCCGACGCGCCCCAGGCCCGGGCCGCGAGCGGGGCGAGGGCGTACCCGAGCGGCATGGCGCCCAGCGACATCAACCAGTCGTACGAGGTGACCCGGGCGAGCACCGCGGGCGGGAAGGCCCTGCACCACGGTCTCCCAGACCGGGTTGAGGAAGCCGAGGGCGACCAGCGCGAGGCAGTAGGCGGTGACGGTCACCGGGGCGGGCGCGGCGGCCGCGAGCAGCAGCAGCGGCGCCGCGTACGCCGCCAGGGCCAGGTTGCCCAGCAGCACCGGCCGGCGGGGTCGGGCCCGGGCGGCGAGCAGCGACCCGGCCAGCAGGCCGACCGCGCCGGCCTGCTGGAGCAGCACCCAGACGCCCTCGCCGCCGAGCCGGTCCACGGCGATCACCGGGCCGAGGGTGAGCAGCACCGCGGCGGCGCCGTTCCAGACGCCGTGGGCGAGCAGGCTGCTCCAGTACCAGTCGCGGGCCCGGACCTCCTGCCAGCCGAGCACCAGGTCGGCGCGGAGCGAGCGGTGCGGGACCGGCACGTGCCGCACCTGGATGACGGCCAGCAGCGCGGCGCTGACCGCGAACGAGGCCGCGTCCAGCACGAACGCCCAGCCCGGCCCGACGGTCCAGATCAGCAGCCCGGCCAGGGCGGGGCCGGCCAGCCGGCTGGCGTTGGCGGTGGCGCCCAGCAGCGCGTTGGCCCGCTGCCGGCCGTCGTCGTCGACGGTGCCGGCGACCAGCGGGGAGGCGGTGGGGATGGCGAACGCCGAGGCCGCGCCGCCGACGGCGGAGGCCACCGCGAGGTGGGTCAACGCGGGGGCGCCGCCGAGCAGTTCGACGCCGACGGCCAGTTGGGCGGCGCAGCGCACCAGGTCGGTGCCGACGGCGACGCGGCGGGCGGCGAACCGGTCGGCGACCACACCGCCGAGGGGGAGCAGCAGCAGCCGGGGCACCATCGCGCAGGCGAGCACCACGGCGAGCGCGGCGGTCGAGCCGGTCGCCCGGAGCACGGCCAGGGCCAGCGCGGTGGGCACCACGGCGTCGCCGACCGCGGAGACGGTGCGGCCGAGGAACAGCAGTCGGAAGGGCCGGAGCCGGAGAGGATGCGTCACCACGGCAGACTACTTCGACGCCGAATATTTTGACAACGAATATTTCGTTGTCGGCGTACCGTGGGTCGGGTGACCGACCGCGACCCCGTCGACCAGCACGTCGAACGCTGGCTGCCCGTGGTGCCCGACCTGGACCCCGACGTGGAGGGCGCGGTCGTCCGGATGTCGCTGCTCACCCGCCACCTGCGCGATGTGAAGGACCGGGTGCTGGCCGAGCTGGATCTCCAGGAGAAGGAGTACGGCACCCTGCACGCGCTCGCCGGCCGGGGCGGCCGGGCCGCGCCCTCGGAGATCGCCGGTGACCTGCGGATGGCGCCCGCCTCGATCACCGCCCGGGTGGACGCGCTGGTCCGGCGGGGCTTCGTCCGGCGGATCCCGTCCGAGGTGGACCGCCGCCGGATCGACGTGGCGCTCACCGGCGCCGGCCGGGCCGCCTGGCAGCGCGCCATGAGGGTGGTCGGCGACGAGGAACACCGTGTCCTCGGCGCGCTGACCCCGGACGAACGACGGGTCCTGTCCGACCTGCTCCGCCGGGTCACCCTGGCGGCCGGGCCGCCGCCGGGCCGGATCTGACCGGCCGGAATGTCGGTGGCCGGGGCTAGCTTGGCCATCGACCAGCCGACGTCCCGTCCAGGGAGGCCCCAATGAGCACGCTCGTCGACCGACCGCACACCGCCCTGCTCGTCATCGACGTGCAGAACGGCGTGGTTCAGCACGCGTACGACCGGGACCGGGTGGTGGGCAACATCGCCACCCTCGTCGACCGGGCCCGGGCGGCCGGGGTCGAGGTGGTCTGGGTGCAGCACCGCAGCGGAGAGCTGCCCACCGGCAGCGAGCAGTGGCAGTACGTGCCCGAGCTGGTGCGCCGTGACGACGAGGCGCTGGTGCACAAGGCCTACGGCGACTCGTTCGAGGAGACCGACCTGGAGTCGGTCCTCGCCACGCGGGGTGTCGGCCGGCTCGTCGTGACCGGCGCGCAGACCGACGCGTGCATCCGCTCGACGCTGCACGGCGCGATCACCCGGGGCTACGACGCGACACTGGTCGCCGACGCCCACACCACCGAGGACCTCTCCGCCTACGGCGCGCCCGCGCCCGAGCAGGTGATCGCCCACACCAACCTCTACTGGCGCTACCACTCCGCGCCGGGCCGCACCGCAGGCACCGTCGACACCGCCGACGTCGACTTCGCCGCCCCGGTCCCCGCCTGAGCCGAGCCTGGTCGCGGCGTGCCCACCGCCGCCGCCGGGCTCTGCCCGGGTCCCACGACCCGGGCGAAAACCCCTGGCCGCCCTGGGGGCGGCGCTGGCAGGCTGCCGGTCATGAGCTCACAGGCCCTCGCGGGGGCGCTCGCCGACGAGCGTCGCCGCACCGTGTTCGCCGCGATCGTGCTCGGCGCCGGGGACGTCCCCGCCGTGGTCTCCCGGACGGGGCTGTCCGCCCGGGACGCCGCCACCGCGGTCCGCCGGCTCACCGACGTCGGCGTGCTGACCGACGACGGAACCGGGCTGCGGGTCGACGGTCAGCGGCTGCGCGAGCTCGCCCGCGCCGGCGGTCCGGCCGCGCCGTCCCCGGCGGCGGACCCCCGCGAGACGATCCTGCGCACCTTCCTCCGGGACGGGGCGCTGACCCGGCTGCCCGCCCAGCGCGGCCGCCGCCGGGTGCTGCTGGAGTACATCACCGAACGTTCCTTCACCCCGGGCGTGCGATATCCGGAACGGGCCGTGGACGACGCGCTGCGCCGCTGGTGCGAGGGCGGCGAGGCCGACCACGTCACGCTGCGCCGCTACCTGATCGACGACCGGCTGCTCGCCCGCGACCACGGCGTCTACTGGCGATCCTGAGCCGGGAAAAGCCGTTGACCGGCCGGTGAGGATCGGGCGGTGACCACCTGGAGCATCCACCGCACCGCCCCGGACGCCGCCGACGCCAGGGCCCTGCTGCACGAGTACATGGCCGAGATGGTCCGCCGCTGGCACGGCCGGCCCGAGCGGCCGGGCGAGGTGACCGCCGCCCTCGCCGAGTCGCCGAGCGACGACCTCGCCGCGCCCACCGGGCTGCTGCTGCTGGCCCGCCGCGACGGGCGCCTGGCCGGCTGCGCCGGGCTGCGCTGGCGGCCGGCCTGGGCGGAGCTGACCCGGGTCTACGTCCGTCCGGCACACCGCGGCACCGGCGGCGGGGCCGCCCTGCTCGCCGCCGTCGAGGCGTACGCGCGCGGCGCCGGGGCGGACCGGATCCGGCTGGACACCCGCACCGACCTGGTCGAGGCGCGCGCCCTGTACGCCCGCCACGGCTACCGGGAGATCCCCGCCTTCAACACCGGCCCCTACGCCCAGCACTGGTTCGAGAAGCCGCTACCGGCCCGAGTTGACGACGCCGCCGCGCCGCGCTACAACAGGAATCGAGAACTTGAGTCAACCTGACTCAACTTGACACCTTCGGCCAGGAGAACCGAGGAGGCACGGCCATGTTGATGCGTACCGACCCCTTCCGCGAGATCGACCGGCTCGCCGAGCAGTTCTTCGGCACCACGGCTCGGCCGGCGGTCATGCACCTCGACGCCTACCGCGACGGCGACTACTTCTACGCCGCCTTCGACCTGCCCGGCGTCGACCCGGACAGCATCGACTGCACGGTGGAGCGCAACGTGCTGACCGTCCGCGCGGAGCGGCGCCGCGCGGCCGGCGACAACGTCGAGCTGGTCGCGGCCGAGCGACCGATGGGCACCTTCACCCGTCAGCTCTTCCTCGGCGACACCCTCGACACCGACAAGCTGGAGGCCGGCTACGAGAACGGGGTGCTGACCCTGCGCATCCCGATCTCCGAGCGGGCCAAGCCGCGCCGGATCGCGGTCACCGCGCCCGGCAACGGCCGCCGCGAGATCAGCGCCTGAACCCGGTCACGGCGAGGTGGTGGCGGGGGTGGCCGGGGTACCGGCCACCCGCGCCGGCGAGTCCGGGGCGACCGGGTAGAGCCGCGCCAGGGCGTGCGCCGTGGCGGTGAGGCGGTCCCGCAGCTCCGCCGGCTCCAGCACCTCCACCTCCGCGCCGAGCTTGAGCAGCTCGGTGTGGGCGTGCTTCATCGACTCGATCGGCACGGTGGTCTCCAGCCAGCCGTCCGGGCCCGGCTCGCCGGCCGCCGCCCGGGCGGCCCGGCTCATCTCCGGCGGGAAGACGTGCGGCATGAACTCCAGCGCGGCCACGGTCAGCCGGATCCGGGCCCGGTCGCGGTAGACGTCGCGCTCGTAGCGCTCGGTCCACCCCCGCCAGTAGTCGGCCAGGTCGAAGTCGGCGGGCCGCTCGTAGCGCTCGCCGGAGACCACCACGTCGAGGACCGCGCCGACCCGGTAGGTGCGCAGCTCCCCGTCGCAGCGGGCCACCAGATACCACCGGCCGGCCTTGAGCACCACGCCCAGCGGGGCGACCACCCGGGTCACCTCGCGCGGTGCGCGCCAGCGTCGGTAGCGCATCTCCACCAGCCGGTCCTCCCACACCGCCCGGGCCAGCGCGGCCAGGTGCGGGGTGGCTTCGGGGTGCCGGAACCAGCCCGGCGCGTCCAGGTGGAACCGCTGCCGGGCCCGGCCACCCCGGTCCGCCAGCTCGTCGGGGAGCGCGGCGAGCAGCTTCAGCTCGGCGGCCGCCACCACCGGCCCGAGACCCAGGTCGGCGGCCGGGCCGGGCATGCCGGCCAGGAACAGCGCCTCGGCCTCCGGAGCGGTCAACCCGGTCAGCCGGGTCCGATAGCCCTCCAGCAGCCGGTAGCCGCCGGCCGGGCCGCGGTCGGCGTACACGGGGACGCCAGCGGCGCCGAGCGACTCGACGTCGCGGTAGACGGTCCGGACCGACACCTCCAGGGCGTCGGCGAGCTCCTGGGCGGTCATCCGGCCCCGGGTCTGCAGGAGCAGCAGCAGGGAGACCAGGCGGCTGGCACGCACGTCGTGACGGTAACCCGCGCCGGTAAAACGGTGGCGGCCCGGCCCGCCGGCTGGCAGGGTCGGATGGCGTCAGCGTCCCCGATCGAGCAGGAGCCGACCGACACATGTGATCCGCGAGGACGCGGCCGGGCGCACCGCCCCGCCGCCACGGCCCCCGACCGCCGCCGCAGCGCCGGCCGCGGTCCCGCCCGTCATCCTGCGGAGGATCGCCCGTGTTGAAAGCCGTCGCCGTCAGCAAGCACTACGACACCGAACCGCTGTTCGCCGGTCTGGACCTGATCGTCAACGCCGGTGACCGGGTCGGCCTGGTCGGCCCGAACGGGGTGGGCAAGTCCACCCTGCTGCGGGTGCTCATCGGCGAGGAGCCGCCGTCGGCGGGCCACGTCGAGCGCGCGCCCGGCACCACGGTCGGCTACTTCGCCCAGCAGGTGCCCGACCCGGACGCCACGGTCGGCGAGTTCCTCGCCGCGGGGCTCGGCGAGCTGCACCCGCTCGCCGCCGAGCTGCGCGAGCTGGAGCGCCGGCTGGCCGGCGGCGACACCGCGGCGCTCGACGCGTACGGGAGGCGCAGGACCGGTGGACGGCGCTGGACGGGTGGCGGGCGCAGGCCCGACTCACCGAGGTCCGGCAGCGCCTCGACGTCGACCACCTGGCCGACGACACCCTGCTGCACCGGGTCAGCGGCGGCGAGCAGGCCCGGCTCACCCTGGCCCGGGTGCTGCTCGACGCCCCGGACCTGCTGGTGCTGGACGAGCCGACGAACCACCTCGACGCCGACGGCATCGCCTGGCTCGGGGAGTGGCTGGCCGACATCGCCCGCACCAAGGAGCAGGCCCGCGGGGTGAAGGAGTCGGTGCGCAGCGGCCTGGGGGCCGACCAGCAGCGCCGCTACGCCAAGAAGGTGGCGAAGAAGGCGAAGGCGCGGGAGCGGCGGCTGCGCCGGCAGATGGACTCGATCCGCTGGCTGGCGCAGCCGCGTACCCGACCGGGCCTGGCGCTGGCGTTTCCGGAGGCCGCGCCGGTGGACGGCGAGGTGCTGCGGGCCCGCGGCCTGACCCTGACCGCCGGCGGCCGGACCCTGCTGGACCGGGCCGACCTGGATGTGCGCGCCGGTGACCGGATCCTGCTCACCGGCCCCAACGGGGCCGGCAAGACCACCCTGCTGCGGGCCCTCGCCGGCCGGCGCGACCCCGACGGCGGCCGGGTCGAGGCCGCCACGGGCGCCGCGCTGCTGCCGCAGACCCACGACGCGCTGCGCACCGACGTCACCGTCCTCGACCACTTCCGCGGCCACGTCCCGGTGTACGCCGACGACGCCGAGCGGCTGCTCGACGGCCACCTGTTCGGGCCGGAGCAGTGGGGCGACCGGCTGCGCACCCTGTCGGCCGGCGAGCTGCGCCGGCTGCTGCTCGCCGTGCTGGTGAACAGCCCGGCCCGGGTGCTGCTGCTCGACGAGCCGACGAACTACCTGGACTTCGACTCCCTGGAGGTGGTCGAGGCGGCGCTGCGCGAGTTCCGCGGCACGGTGGTGATGGTCAGCCACGACACCTGGTTCGCCGAGGCGGTGGGCGTCGACCGGCGGTGGCGGCTCGGTGACGGCCGGTTGGTGGAGGAGGCGGGGTGAGATCTCCCCTGGCGCGCCTCGTCGCGAATCGCCCGGCCGGCTGAGAGCCTTTCTCACATGCTGCGTCCCGAGGTGCTGCCCCGCGGGTCGGCCGCCGCCGCCCTGCACGGCGGGCCGACCGACTTCACCGAGGCGTGGCTGCGCAACCGCCGGTTGTCCGAGCACACCCGCGACGCGTACCGGCGGGACGTGACCGGCTGGCTGAGCTGGTGCGCCGCCCGGGACCTCGACCCCCTGCGGGCCAGCTTCCTCGACGTCAACGCCTACGGCCGCGAGCTGGAGTCCACGCCGTGCGGGCGCGGCGGCCGGCCGCTCACCCCGGCCACGGTGGCCCGCCGCCTGTCCGCCCTGTCGAGCTGGTACGACTTCCTGGTCAAGCTGCGCGCGGTCGACGCCAACCCGGTCGCCGCGGCGGATCGTCCCCGGGTCGACCGGGACCATTCCGCCACGGTGGGACTCACCCCGGACGAGGTCGACGCGCTGCTCGCCGCCGCCGACGCGGACACGGGCGCGACCGCCGCCCGCAACCGCGCCGCCATCGCCCTCCTGGCCGACCTGGGTCTGCGGGTCGGCGAGCTGGTCTCACTGGACCTCGCCGACCTGGGCGCCGAGCGGGGGCACCGCAGCATCCGGTTCGTCGGCAAGGGCGGCAAGGTCCGCCGGCGGGCGCTCACCCCCGGCACCGCGTACGCGATCGACGCCTACCTGGCGGAGCGGGCCGCCGCGCTGGGGGTGACGGTGCCGGAGCTGACCGGTCCGCTGCTGGTCACCGCGACCGGCGGGCGGCTGGACCGGCACGCGGTGTTCCGGCTGGTGCGCCGGCTCGCCCAGGCCGCCGGGATCCCCGCCTGGGCGAAGCTGTCCCCGCACTCGCTGCGGCACGCGTTCGCCACCACGGCCCGCGCCGAGGGGGTGCCGCTGGAGGACGTGCAGGACGCGATGGGGCACGCCGACCCGCGGACCACCCGCCGCTACGACCGGGACCGGCACAACCTGGACCGCGATCCGGCGTACGCGATCTGGGCGGCCCGGGCGCGCCGCCGGGGATAAGCCCTTTGACGGAGTGACGGGCACCACCTGGCCTTCGACGTCGACCCGGCCACCTTCGACGCGATCCTGGCCCGGCTGCGCGCCGCCGGCGTGCCGTACGGCAGCGAGCCGGGCGCGCCGGACAACGGGCGCACCGACCATCCACTGTGCGCCCGTGGCCTGTTCTCCCGCGACGACGCGGGCAACCTCTACGAGGTGATGTCCTCGGCCTGACCCTCGCCTTCCGGGCCCGCGCTGGCGGGTCAGCGTCCGCGCGGCGGCCGCTGGCGGGCGTCGTAGTCCTGGCGGGCCTGCTCGACCCGGTCGAGGTGGCCGGCCGACCACTGCGCCAGGTGGGCGAAGAGCGGGGCCAGGCTGCGCCCCAGCTCCGTGATCTCGTATTCCACCCGTGGCGGGACCTCGGCGTGGTAGGTGCGCCGCACCAGGCCGTCGCGTTCGAGCTGCCGCAGCCGCTGGGTGAGCACCTTCGGGGTGATGGTGACGAGCCGCCGTTCCAGCTCGACGAAGCGCTGCCGGCCGTATTCGTGCAGGGCCCAGAGAATCGGCGTGGTCCAGCGGCTGAACACGAGGTCGACCACCGGGGCGATCGGGCAGGCCTGCTCCGGGTCGCCGTCCACCCCGGCGCGCCAGGTGCTGCTGCTCACATTTCCTCCCGACGCCGTTACTTTCCTCTAGGTACCTACTATACGCAGGCAATTAACGTGCTCGGTGTCCACAAGCACATCGAGAGGGGCACGTCATGATCGTGGTTACCGGTGCGACGGGGAATGTCGGACGGCCGCTGGTGCGGGCGCTGGCCGGGGCGGGTGAACCCGTGACGGCCGTGTCCCGGCACGTCTCGGCGGCGGACCTGCCACCGGGCGTACGGGCGGTCCGCGCCGACCTGGCCGACGCCACCGGGCTGAAGGCGGCGTTCGACGGCGCCGAGGCACTTTTCCTGCTGTTCACCGGCGAGCAGTTGGCCGGCGGCGCGGACCCGGCCGCCATCCTCGACACCGCGCGGCAGGCGGGCGTACGCCGGGTGGTCCTGCTGTCCTCGCAGGGCGTCGCGACGAAACGCCATCCGCCGGGGCAGGAGGAGGCGGTCCGCGCGTCCGGGCTGGAGTGGACGGTGCTGCGGCCGGGCGGCTTCCACTCCAACGCCCTCGCCTGGGCGCCCGGGGTACGCGCCGGGCGGGTCGTGCACGCGCCGTTCGGCGACGTGGCGCTGCCGAGCGTCGACCCGGCCGACATCGCCGAGGTGGCGGCGCTCGCGCTGCGCGACGGCCGGCACGCCGGCGGCACGTACGAGCTGACCGGGCCGGCGGCGG